>JAQXJQ010000001.1 GCA_029009035.1 Oscillospiraceae bacterium
GCGTGTCGAAAAACTTCGACACGCTTCTCAGAAATGCAAGCATTTCTTCGAGGGGATGCAGTTCGCTGCGTCGCACTCGCTCCGCTCGCACGCTTGCGAACTGAGAAGTGTTTTTTCTGAGGCACATGTCCTCAGAAAAAACGGATTTGACTTTATTCCGTCATCTGCGGATGACGGAACTCTGCGAGGCTCTTGCACTTTGTGCATGCAAATCTGGCTTTTTGACAGTCTCGGGGGACGCAGCAGCGCTGCGTCCCCCATCTTTAACCAAAGGAGGAATTGATGTGAATACTCTGGTCAATACCGTTTTCGGACAGGTGGAAGGCTTCCGGGGCGACGGCTTCACCTGCTTTCTGGGCGTGCCCTACGCCCGCAAGCCTCTGGGCGATCTGCGTTTCCGCGCGCCCCAGATGGTGGAGCCATGGGAGGGCGTGCTGGAGGCCAAGGGCTATCCCAAGGACCCCATGCAGGCAAACGCCGTCTTCGGCCCGGAGTACTACAGCGAAGACTGTCTCTATCTGAACATCTGGGTGCCGGATCATGCCGGTGAAAACGCCCCTGTCATGCTCTGGATCCCCGGCGGCGCCTTTGCCAACGGAGGCAGCGGCGCACTGTCCCCCGAAGGTCCCACCTCTTATGACTGTGCGCTGTTGGCCAGGGATACCGGCTGCATCATGGTCTCCATGAGCTACCGCCTCAATGTGTTCGGCTTCCTCAACCTGAATTATCTCAGCGACCGGTTTGACGACCATGTGGGCATGAAGGACATCATCATGTCCATGAAATGGGTCAGGGAGACCATCGCGAGCTTCGGCGGCGACCCCGACAATGTGACTCTGTTCGGCGAGTCCGCCGGCGGTGAAGCCATCACCACGCTCATGATGATCGACGAGGCCCAGCCCTACTACCGCAGAGCCATCATCGAGAGCAACTGCTTCGCCTCCTATTACACCGTGGAGGAAGAAAAGGAGATCTGCGAGCTCTATCTGAGCTATGTGGGTCTGGACAAAGACCATGTGGACGACCTGGTGAATGTGTCCTACGAACAGCATATTGAAGCCGGCAGAAAACTGGACGCCTATGTGTCCGAGCACTACACCGGCCGCTGCTCCTTCTGCCCCGTGGTGGACGGCACCTTTATCAAGGACTTCCCCACTCTGGCCGATTACACCGGCTTTGACAAGGAGGTCCTGATCGGTTCCAACTACAGCGAGGGCAACTTCCAGATGATGTACCTCTGGAATGACGCCGACAAGTACGCTCCCTGCCTGCTGCGGCGTCTGGATGAGGACAAGCAGAAGCAGGTCATGGGCTACTACGATCTGCCCGACAAGCAGGCCTTCGGTGAGATGCTCACCGATGTGATGTACGCCGTGCCCAAGCTGTGGTTCGCCGAGCGCGTCAGCCGCAGCGGCGCTCCCGTCTACCTGTTCCGCTACGACTACTACACCAAGATCCAGGAGCAGCTGGGTCTGTACTGCTGCCACGTTTCCGAGCTTCTGCCCCTGTTTGAGATCAAAACGAAGCCCTTCGGCTCCCTGTACGCCGGGAATGAGGCCGAGATCCGCACCATCGGCACCCGTATGCGCCGGCGCTGGGGCGCCTTTGCCCGCACCGGCTGTCCTGATGTGGAGGGGTGCCCCCAGTGGAAGCCCTACACTGAGCAGGAGCGCAACACCCTGGTCATCAATCTGGAGGATCATCCGGTGGTGGACGCCGAGGCCAAGATCCGAGAGCGCTATGCCGGCTTTGACCGCCTGCTGCTCTGATCTCCGATCTCATCCAAGCAAACAAAAAAGGCTGCTGCAGAACGAAACGTTCTGCAGCAGCCTCTTTTTATTGTGATCAGTGGGCAAGCGCGCGCAGGACATCCTCCTCATGGGGGATGCTGGCAATTCCGCCGTTTTGCCGGGTGGAGAGAGATGCCGCGGTGCAGGCGAAGGCCGTCGCTTCCCGCAGTTCCTCCTCCGTCAGCTCCTCCGGCTGTCTGTGAAGGCGCAGCAGCCGGCTGACGGCGGCGCCGCCGAAGATGTCCCCCGCGCCGGTGGTATCAACGGGGTGGACTTTGGGGCCGGAGACATAGCCGCTGCAGTGACCGGCGGCAAAATAGCACCCCCTGGCGCCCAGCGTCACAAAGACCAGCCGGACGCCGTATTGCTCCATCAGGATCCGGGCGCCCTCCGCCTCGCCGCAGTCAAAGAGGAAGCGCATCTCGTCATCACTGATCTTCACGAGATCTGCCTGCTCCACCGCCCAGAGCATCTGCGCTTTGGCGTCCTCCGGCCTGTCCCACAGGGACAGGCGCAGATTGGGGTCGCAGGAGATGAGTTTCCCCCGCTCCCGGGCATAGCGGATGGCATGATGGGTGGCCGTTCTGGCCGGCTCATGGGTCAGGGACAGGGTGCCGAAGTGGAACACCTCCGCCTCGTCGATGAGATCCAGCCTGCACTCTTCGGCGCCCAGCCGGGTGTCCGCCCCGGGCTTTCGGGCAAAGCTGAAGGTCCGGTCGCCGTCGGGAGACAGGGTGACAAAGGCCAGGGTGGTAAACACACTGCCGTCACGGATCACGCCCTTCATCTCCACTCCCCGGGCGGAGAGCTGCCGGATGATCAAATCTCCGAAGGCGTCGTCTCCCACCTTTCCGATGAGGGCACTGTGGGCGCCGTAGGCCTGAGCCGCCGCGGCAAAATTGCCCGGCGCACCGCCCACCATGGCCTTCAGGCGAGGCTCCGCCTCGGTACTGCCCGGCGCGGGAGCAAAGTCTATGAGCAGTTCTCCCAATGCAACAACCTGGATCATGGCGTGATCCTCCTCTCGTTACTTCTCATTTGCCCAGGGAAGGTTCAAAGCACATGGGTCTCACGGCGCTTTCGTGCCTCATTCCTCCCAGATGACGGTGGACCCCTCCGCTTCCGCGGCGCACGCCACATCGTTGACGGAGATGAGCTCCATGCTCCGAAGCGTCTCCGCCGTGAGCGTTCCGCCCTCACAGGCCCGGACGGTTACAGTATAGGGCACATTGGGCGCCAGGTCAAAGAAATTATCCGAATAGTCCAAATCTGCTTCGGCGCAGTCGAGATACAGGCTCTTTACATAGCAATCGGAGGTGATCTCCAGTCGGCAGGCGTCCCCGGCTCTCTCCGCCCGGATGCGGAGGGTGGGCCACTCAAAGGCGTACTCCCTCTGCTCCACCGGAAGCATGGAGCCGCGGGTGAGGACCTCACCCTCCTGCAGGAAGGTGTAGCACAAAGCGCAGCGGCTGCGCTCATCCCCCTCCGGCACCTCCAGAGTCACCGCGGCAGATGCACAGGCAGGAGGAAGCTCCAGTTCCGCCTCGCCTGCGCGCAGGACCTCACGGCCCTGATACAGCGCCCAGCGGAGGGTGCCCGCAACAGGGTAAGTCCGGTCATTGACCAGCACGATCTCGCCCCGTGTTCCCTCGATCCGGGCAGAGGCCAGAACAGGGGCAAAGAACCGCTTGGCATAATACTGCTGCCCTTTCCAGCGGCCCCGGTAATCCACGCCCGCCCAGCTCACCACAGGCCAGCAGTCATTGTGCTGCCACAGCAGCAGTCCGCGGCTGTAGTCACGATCGCGGCGCATATACTCGGCGGTATAGCGCAGGATCTCGCCGGCCATCATCTGGCTCATAAACACATAGGCGCGGAAATCCCGGGGCACGAAGAAATCCCGGGAGAGATACAGTTCAATGGTCTCGTTGCCCCTGACGCTCTTCTGGTGGATCAGCATTTCTCTGGAATAGGGAGCCAGTGCTTCGGCAGGCAGATACTCCCGCAGGGTCTTCAGGGAAGGATAGCTCTGGAAGCCGAACTCGGAGAGGAAACGGATCCGGAACCGGCTCAGCTTCTGATAGGGCGCATCCTCGTTGACATGGTGGTAATAATGGGAGTCGCCCTTGTCAAAGTAGTCGAACATGGACAGGCACCCCAGCCGGTCGCCCACCGAGGGAGAGGAGTGGACATAGGGCACCTCCGGGCACAGCTCCGCCACCACCGGCGGGATCATCTCCAGGAAGGTCCTGCCGTAGAGCCACTGCATTTTTCTGCTGCTTTCCTCGTCCAGCTTTTTCAAATTGAGCAGCTCCCGGAGGGCAACGGTCTCCGGGTCCTCGGACACGCAGGTGGTGTAGAAGAAGTCGGCCTCGTTATTCCCGCACCAGAGGGCAAGGCAGGGGTGGTTGCGTATCCGGGTGACCTGCTGCGTTACCTCTTCCCTCACGGTGGCCAGAAACTCGTCGCTTGGCCAGAAGAACCGGCAGGCAAACATGAAGTCCTGATAGACCAGCAGGCCCGCCCGGTCACAGAGCTCATAGAAGCAATCCGGGGGATAATAGGCGCCGCCCCACACCCGCAGGGCGTTGTAATTGCTCCGGAGAGCATCGCGGACCATCCGTTCCCAGCGCTCCGGCACGGAGCGGGAAATGACCGCGTCCTCAATGACGATGTTTGCCCCTTTCACAAAGATGGGGGTCCCGTTGACGCTGATCTGATAATCGCCCTGACCGCCCTCACCGCGGTAGAGGGAGACGGTGCGCAGGCCGATGCTGCGGCTCAGCCGGTCCACCACCTTATCCCCCCGCAGGAGGCTCACCTCCACCTCATAGAGGGGCTGCCCGCCATACCCCGCGGGCCACCAGAGGCAGGGGGTGGAGATCACCGTCTCTGCCACCGTCTGTTCGGCGGCAGCAGCCGTTTCGCAGAAGATCTGCGCTCCGTCGGGATCGCGGACAACGGTCCTGACCCGGGCGTCAGGCCCGCAGTGCTCAGCGGTCACATGGACGCGCAGGGAAACCCCCTCTTCACCGTGGGTCTGGCGAACCTCCGCATCCACGATCCGGCCATCGCCCACCAGTTCGATGCCGATGTCCTTCCAGATCCCGCTGTCCGGCAGGCTGATGCCCCAATCCCAGCCAAACATACACTGAGCCTTCCGCATGGAGGCAAAGGCCGGCCCCATGGGAGAAGTCAGCGTCTTTTTATACTCCACCGGGGAGCGGAAAACCATGCTGACGGTATTCTCTCCCAAGCGCACCACACCGCTGATATCAAAACGGTATTGACGGTGCATACTGTCGGTTTGGGCGACCTCCCGGTCATTGACGGTAATACGGCAGACGGTGTCCAACCCATCGCACCGCAGGATCACAGGGCCGGAGGCAAGATCCTCCCGCGTCAGCGCGAAGCTGCGGGAGAAGGCATAGTCATGCTCAAAGATCTCCTGTATCTTCTCCTCGTTGTCTCCGTAATAGGGGTCGGGTATCAGGCCGTTTTCCAGCAGCGCGGAAGCGACGCTGCCCGGCACCGTGGCGCCGATGTCATATCCGCCTCCGGTCATTCTCCAGACTCCGTTCAAACCAATCGTTTTCATATATTAGCAGACCGCCCGCAGAACGCTCGGCTGCACGATCGTTCTGCGGGCGGATCTCTCCTTTCGGATTTTTAGAACACCTTGCGGGTCAAACCGAGGATCTGGCGGGCCTCATCGGGAGTGGCGGCCTCCAGGCCGGCCTCCTCAAGCAGGCGCTTGGCGCGGGCCACCAGCTGAGCGCTGGACTCGGCCAGGACGCCCTTGTGGTAGTACACATTGTCCTCCAGGCCCACGCGGAGGTGACCGCCCATGGCGATGGTGGCCAGCATGATGGGCATATGGCCGGCGCCGATGCCGCAGGCGGCCCAGGTGCTGCCCTCGGGCAGGATGCTCTTCAGGTAGACCAGGTTCTCCACGGTGTTGGTCATGCCGCCGGCGGCGCCCAGCACGATCTGGTAGTGGCAGGGAGCCTTCAGAATGCCCTTCTTCATGTAGTAAACAGTGTTGTAGACCATGCCGGCATCAAAGACCTCGATCTCGGGCTTGACATTGACCTCCTGGATGGCCAGACCCAGCTTCTCCAGGAACCGGGGGTGGTTCTCGAAGATGGTGCGGTGCTGCCAGTTCAGGGTACCGGCGTCATAGGAGCACAGCTCGGGCTTCAGCTTCACAATGGGGTCGATACGCTCCTCGTCAGGACCGCACTCACGGCCGGAGCTGGTGATGTTGATGCAGACATCGCAGTCCTTGTAAGCGCGGATGCGGTTGACGATGTCCTCATACAGCTCATAGCGGATGGAGGGGGAGCCGTCGGCCTCACGGGCGTGCACATGGACGATGGCGGCGCCGGCCTGCCAGCACTCGTAAGCATCCTCGGCGATCTCAGCGGGGGTATAGGGAACGGCGGGGTTGTCTGCCCGGGTAGGCCAGGAGCCGCAGAGGCAGGCAGTAATCACTCTCTTGTTCTTCAGATCGGACATTACAGTTTCCTCCTAACGAGGTCAGCGGAGCTGACCGGTATTTTGATGGTGCATTTTATGTAAAGAACAAAAAGCATGCCAAAATTCTATTGACAACCGGTGGGGAAACATGGTATTTTTAAGTCGAATATGACACAAAGACGCAAAAATGCATTAACAAAAAAGTCGAAATTGACTCATTTCCATAAAACGTCCATCCGAGGGAATATGGAGGAACAGGCGCTATGCAGGACTATAAAGCCTTTTATGAATTGATGCTGGACAACTTTCCGGAGGGAGTCTATATTCTGGACGGCGAGGGAAACTACATCTATGCCAACACGGCGTATATCCATCAGTGCGGCGTGGACAAAACAGAGCTGCTCTCCATGAATGTGCACGACTGGCTGAAGAATCAGCAGATCGATGTGTGTATTTCCGACATCGTCTTTCAGGAGAAGCGCCGTGTGGTCATGTTTCAGGATGTGGCCATCGAAGTCTCCAACAACCCTCCCTTCCGGCAGATGGTGATCTCCAGCCCCATTTTTGGCGCCAGCGGAAAGGTGGAATACATCCTTGCCGTCTGCCGTCCGCTGGATACCCTGGACGCCCTCTACCACGAGGCCAATTCCAAGCAGGTGGCCAAATCCTACACCGTTGCAAACGGCCGCTGGTCCGAAGAACAGGAGGTCGTGGCGGAAAGCCTTGCCATGCGGCATATCCTTCAAACCGCCCGGGAGATCGCCGATATCGATGTTTCCGTTCTCATCACCGGAGAATCGGGCACCGGCAAAGAGGTGGTGGCCCAGTGCATCCACAACCAGGGAAAGCGAAACAAGCAGAAGATGGTGGTCATCAACTGTGCCGCTTTGCCGGAAAACCTGCTGGAGGCGGAGCTGTTCGGCTATGAAAAGGGCGCCTTTACCGGAGCCTCTCCCAACGGCAAGGCGGGTCTGTTCGAGCTGGCCTCCGGCGGCACCCTCTTTCTGGACGAGATCAATTCCCTTCCCATCGCCCTTCAGGGCAAGCTGCTGCGGGCCATTGAGACCAAAACCGTGCAGCGGATCGGCTCCACCAAGAGCAAGCAGGTGGATTTCCGCCTCATCTCTGCCACCAACGAGAACCTGTTCCGGGCAGTGGAGGAAAAGCGTTTCCGCGCCGACCTGTTCTACCGGCTGAATGTGATCCCCCTCGAGCTTGCCCCACTCCGGGAGCGCAAGGAGGACATCGTCCCGCTGGCGCTCTATTTTCTCCAGCGGTACAACCGCAAATACAACAAAAGCAAGCAGTTTTCCCCCCGGACGCTGGAGTCCATGCTGGACTACGACTGGGGCGGCAACGTCCGCGAGCTGAAGAACTTTGTGGAACGCTCCGTGGTCATGACAGTGGGCGACTATATTGACATCACCAACATCCGCTCCGTGGCAGCCAGCCACGATCGCCGCGTCCACTCCACCGCCAACTACGATCAGCACGCCCACGGCTCCCCCGCGCCGGATGGGGCAGACAGCCGTCCCTTCTGGGAAGAGTGGATGGAGCATCAGCCCTCCCTGGACGAATACATGGACCGCTGCGAGCGGGAGTACCTGTCCTGGGCACTGGATAAATACAAGACCACCTATATGGCAGCCAAGCAGCTGGGCACCAGCCAGTCCAGCATCATGCGCCGAAAAACCAAATACGGGCTTTGAGTTGAGGATCGGGCCGGGCTTTGCAGCAATGCGAAGCCCGGCCCTTTTGCTTTTGGTGGGTCTGCACCAATGCTGCCTTTCCTTCATACGCAAATCTGTTAAGTTGGCACGAAAATTGCAAAAACATTATCATGAGATTGCCTGTATTTTTGGCAAAAAAGAGTTGAAAGGTTGGGGAACAATGAAAAGAGCAACAGTACTCCTTCTGGCGCTGGCCATGATCCTTCCCATGGTGGCCTGTAAAAAGAGCGGGGAGCAGACGCCTGCGCCCGCGGCAAGGGACACCTGGGAGCAGCGCACCGAAAAAATGACCCAGGAAGAAGTCGATCAGGCTCCCTCCGCAGATCAGTTGGTCACCATCGAGACCAAGCTGGGTTCCGTGCAGGGCGTTCAGAAAGACGGCTACCGCGAGTACCGCGGCCTGCGCTACGCCAATGCCCAGCGTTGGCAGGAGGCCGTGGCGGTGACCACCCCCTGGACCGGCGTGTACGACGCCACCAAGTGGGGCGATCGCTGTATGCAGTTCAAGGGCATCTACGGCTTTGCCGACAGCGTCATCAACCAGTTCTATGACGACGAGTCCCTGGTCAGCTTCCCCGCCGGCTACAGCGAGGACGCCCTGAACCTGAACATCTGGACTCCCGATGACGCCAAGGACTGCCCCGTGCTGGTCTACATCCACGGCGGCGCTTTCATGACCGGCAGCAACACCGATCCCTCCACCGACGGCGAGGCCTATGCCGACCACGGCGTGGTCACCGTCGCCATCAACTACCGTCTCGGCCCCTGGTCCAATGTGTACGGCGACGGCTACACCGGCAACCTGGCGCTGAAGGATCAGCTCACCGCCATCCGCTGGGTGAAGGACAACATCGCCGACTACGGCGGCGATCCCAGCAAGATCACCATCATGGGCGAGAGCGCCGGCGCCATGAGCGTCCAGAACCTGCTGATGACCCCCCTGATGGAGGAGGGCCTTATTTCCGGCGCCATTATGATGAGCGGCGGCGGTTACCTGGGCAACGACAAGCCCATGAGCGCCTCCACCATGGATGTCATCTGGCAGCAGGTCAAGCTGGCCTGCGGCTATAACTCCATTTCCGATATGCTGGGTCTCTCCTCCAAGGAACTGTTTGAGTCCTGGGCACTGAATTTGGGCAAGCTGAGCTCCTCCGCCGCCACCCCCATCATGGACGGCGAGGCGCTGGTGGAGCGTGCCGATCAGGCGCTGGCCAACGGCCATGTCCAGAACGTGCCCACCATGATCGGTATGCTCAGCGAGGATATGACGCCTTACAACCTGTATAAGGCTGCCGTCAACTACGCCATCGGCAGCGCCGGCGCCGGCAACAAGCCCGTCTACCTGTACTACTTCGACCGCCAGCAGCCCGGCGAGAACAAGTTTGGCGCCTTCCACGCCGCCGACCTGTACTACGCCTTCGGCACCCTGTACCGCAACTGGCGTCCCTTTGACGAGGTGGACTACCGCATTTCCCACGACATGATCGACTACATCACCAACTTCGTCAAGACCGGTGATCCCAACGGTGCCGGCCTTGCCACCTGGGAGCCTGCCACCGTCGAATCTCAGCAGTTCATGCACTTCGGTGACGAAGAGGCCGCCATGATGACGCCCGACAAGTCCTTCCTGAACGACAACCAGTACAACAAGCCCTCCTTCCCCTCCGCCGACAAGATCAAGTACCCCGGCGTCGAGGAGCCCACCGGGAGCGACGCTTCCTTCGATCTGACCAATGCCCGGACTGCCACCAAGGACGACCTGGTCGGCACCTGGAACTATGTCGGTCTTTACAAGGAAGGCGCCTGGAACACCATGAAGGACAAATTTGTCATCACCGACGGCACCTTCACCTACGGTCAGTATGCCTCCTCCATCACCTTTGACGGGAACGTCATGAACATCATCGACTGGGGCTGCACCATGACCTGCTGGTTCAATCCCGCCGGTCAGCTGATCATCGAGGACAGCCGCAATATGTACTATGTCTGCGAGGACCCCGCCAACGCGCCCTCCGAGCCCTCCGGCGGTGAAGTCCAGTTCGACCTGACCAACGCCAAGGCCGCCGCCAAGAGCGACCTCGTCGGCACCTGGAACTACATCGGCCTGCAGAAGGACGGAGCCTGGACCAAGATGGCCGATAAGTTTGTTATCACCGACGGCACCTTCACCTACGGCCAGTATGCCTCCTCCATCACCTTTGACAAGAACGTGATGAATATCATCGACTGGGGCTGCACCATGACCTGCTGGTTCAATCCCGCCGGTCAGCTGATCATTGAGGACAGCCGCAATATGTACTATGTCTGCGAGGATCCCAACGGCACGGCCTCCACTCCCCCCGAGCAGCCCGCCGCTTCCGATGAGTTCGACCTGACCAACGCCAAGACCGCCGCCAAGAACGATCTGATCGGCACCTGGGACTATGTCGGTCTGAAGGCAGGCGGCGCCTGGACCAAGCAGGCTGACAAGTTCGTCATCGCCGAGCGCACCTTCACCTCCGGTCAGTATGCCTCCTCCATCACCTTTGACAAGAATGTGATGAAGGTCATCGACTGGGGCTGC
>JAQXJQ010000002.1 GCA_029009035.1 Oscillospiraceae bacterium
GTATTCTTCTTTCTTCCGACCGGCTTTGAAATCCGCCTCAAAACCGTTGATAAGATTGTATTTCTTTTTAAAGTAAATGAAGTATCCAAACAGAAGGAATGCCAATCCCAGAACTACAGCCAATACCTTTAGGAATATCACATAAACACCTCCACAAAAAATTCCGATTTGTCCAATTCTCTCTTGAAATACAGAGTAGCAGAAAAGCAAATGAAAGTCTACCGCATGAGAAGAATTCCCCCGAACCGAGTCGGTTCGGGGGAATTGTGGTATGAACATCAGCGCAGCACCGCGCCGCAGTCGGCCTCCAAAGCGGCCAGAATGGACTTCACATCGGCGTCGGCTTCCTCACCGGTGAGGGAGCGGTCGTCGGCACGGAGCACCAGATTGAAGGCCACGGACTTCTTGCCTTCGTCCACGCCCTTGCCCCGGTAGATGTCGAAGAGGGTGACCTCCTTCAGCAGACCCTTGGCGCCCCGGCGGATGGCACACTCCAGCTCGCCCACGGTGACGGCCTCGTCGCACACCACGGCGATGTCACGGGTGACGGAGGGGAACTTGGGCAGAGCCTTGTAGGTGGGATCGGAGCCCTTGACGCCCATGAGAGCGGAGAAGCTCAGCTCGGCACAGTAGAACTCGCCGTCCACGCCGTAGTTGGCGCACACCAGGGGGTGGATCTGGCCGAACACGCCCAGACAGGTCTCGCCGCACCACACAGCGGCGCAGCGGCCGGGGTGGTAGGAGGGGTTGTCCTTCACGGGGGTGAAGCGGACATCCTGGGCACGCAGCGCCTTGAGAACGGCCTCAATGTGGCCCTTCATGGCGAAGAAGTCCATGTCCTCGCCGTAAGCGCCCATGGAGAGGTAGCGCTCCTCCACGGCCAGACCGTCCTCGCCGCCGGGAAGGTACACCTTGCCCACCTCGTAGAGACGGACGTTCGTGTTGCGGTAGTTGTAGTTGCGGGTCAGGATCTCCAGCATGGAGGGGAGGATGGTGGTGCGCATGATGGAGGTGTCCTCGCCCAGAGGGTTCAGGATCTTGAAGCTCTTACGGCGCTCATCCTCCTCCGCCCAGCGGATCTTGTCATAGTAGGTGGGGGAGATGAAGGAGTAGGTGATGATCTCGCTGTAACCGCAGGTGCGGCACAGAGCGCCCAGCTGATTTTCCAGCTGCTGGGCGGGGGAATAGCCGCCCAGAGTGGTCTGACCCCGCATGAGGGTGCAGGGAATGTTGTTGTAGCCGTGGAAACGGGCCACCTCCTCGGCCAGGTCGGCCATCCGCTTCACATCGGATCGGTAGGAGGGGACATAGATCCGGTCGCCCACCATGGTGAAGTCCAGCCGGCGGAAGATGGCCTCCATCTCCTCCCGGGACACATCGGTGCCCAGCAGGGCGTTGATCTTCTCCGGCTCCAGCTTGAGCACGGTGGGATTGGGCACATAGTTGAGGATGTCGATGGTGCCGTCCACCACCTCACCGGCGCCCAGCAGCTCCACCAGCTCGCAGGCGCGGTTGACGGCGGGCAGGGTGTTCATGGGATCGAGACCCTTCTCAAACTTGGCGGAGGCCTCGGTGCGGATGCCCAGAGCCAGAGCGCCCTTGCGGATGCAGGTGCCGTCGAAGCAGGCGGATTCAAAGACCACATCCACGGTGTCGGAGACGATCTCGGAGTTGAGACCGCCCATGATGCCCGCCAGACCCACAGCCCGGTCCTCATCGGCGATGACCAGATGGTTGGCGTTCAGGGTGTGGACCTTGCCGTCCAGCGTGGTGAGCTGCTCGCCCTCGGCGGCACGGCGGACGATGATCCTGCCGCCGTTCACATAGCGGTAGTCGAAGGCGTGCATGGGCTGGCCGTATTCCAGCATCACATAGTTGGTGATGTCCACGATGTTGTTGATGGGGCGCACGCCCATGGAGCGCAGGCGCTCCCGCATCCACTTGGGGGAGGGGGCGATCTTCACATTGCGCACCATGCGGGCGGTGTAGCGGGGCACCAGATCGGCGTCGGGGGTCTCCACATCCAGCAGCTCCGCCAGGTCGCCCTGGGCGCCGCCCTTGACCACGGGATCGTGGAGGCGGAGCTCGGCGTTGAAGGTGGCGGCGGCCTCACGGGCCAGACCGATGACGGACAGGCAGTCGGGACGGTTGGGGGTGATCTCAAACTCCACCACGTGGTCGTCCATACCGATGACGGGCTTCACATCGTCGCCGGGCTTGCAGTCCTCGTGGAGGATGAAGATGCCGTCGGGGATGCAGTGGGGGAACTCCGCCTGCTGGGCGTGAAGGTCGGCCAGGGTGCAGACGGAACCCAGCTTGGTGTTGTAGGCCACCAGATCGTCGGCATGGAGGTTGGCGCATCCCGTGGAAACGGTGTACTCATTGGCGCCGTCGGTGAGCTTCACCTCGTAGGTGAAGCCGTCCCCCTCCACGGAGGTGACACGGGCGGCCACCACGGGGCCGTAGATCCTGGCGCCGGGCCGGATGTCGGCGGGGATGGAGGGCTTCTCGGGGTCCAGGGGCTTGTAGTCGCCCAGAATGGCGGCGGCGGTGATGACGGCGTAGGGGAAGTCTCGCTCGTCCAGACCCAGCTCGGACAGGCCGCACATCATGCCGTTGGACACGACCCCGCGCAGCTTGCCCTTTTCGATCTTCACGCCCCCGGGGAGGGTGGACTTGTGGAGGGCGGCGGGGACCAGATCGCCCACATGGACGTTCCACGCACCGGTGCAGATCTGGACGGGCTCCTCGGCGCCCACGTCGATCTGACACACCCACATATGGTCGGAATTGGGGTGGCGCTCCATGGAGAGCACCTTGCCCACCTTGACGTTATTGATCTCCGCACCCAGATCCTCGGTGGTCTCCACCTTGGAGCCGGAGAGGGTCATGGCCTCGGCAAATTCCTTGTCGGAGGCGGTGACGGTGACAAATTCATTCAGCCATTTTCTGCTCAAATTCATGGTTCGGTCTCTCCTTTCTCAGAACTGCTCCAGGAAGCGGGTGTCGTTTTCGAAGATCAGACGCAGGTCGTCGATCTTGAAGCGGCCCATGGCCATGCGCTCCAGACCGAAGCCGAAGGCCCAGCCGGAGTACTCGTTGGGGTCGATGCCGGCCATCTCCAGCACATGGGGATGGATCATGCCGGCGCCCAGCACCTCGATCCAGCCCTCGCCCTTACAGGTGGGGCAGCCCGCGCCGTGGCACTTGTGGCACTGAATGTCCATCTCGCAGGAGGGCTCGGTGAAGGGGAAGTGGTGGGGGCGGAAACGGGTGACGGTACCCTCGCCGTAGAGCTTCTCCATGACCAGGTTCAGGGTGCCCTTCAGATCGGCCATGGTGACGCCCTTGTCGATGACCATGCCCTCCACCTGATGGAACATGGGGGAGTGGGTGGCGTCCACCTCGTCCTTGCGGTA
>JAQXJQ010000003.1 GCA_029009035.1 Oscillospiraceae bacterium
GGAGAGGCTTTCCTGCGAGTTGACCGGGAACTGAACCGATGCAGCAATAAGAGCATCGAAGATCTAGAACGAGTGAATCGCAGCACGGTGATTTTCAAATTTCCGTGCGTGATGCCTAAAAAGGCAACGACAACACTGGTCTTAAAAGCGCCCAAAACAGAGAGCAGCAACCGCACGATCTATCTTCCTAATGCTGTAATTGCAGAACTGCGAAGGGTGCAAGCGCAGCAATCAGAATATAAACGCCTCTTGCATGAAGAGTACCATGATTATGATTTGGTCGTGGCTCAGATGAATGGCCGTCCCTATGAGCAGAGGGTTATTGATAAGCAGTTCTACAAGCTTATTGAAGCGTATAGCCTGCGGCCCGTTGTATTCCACAGCCTGCGTCACAGCAGTACATCTTTAAAGCTGAAGCTTAGCCGAGGGAACATTAAGGCCGTTCAAGGGGATACAGGTCATGCGGAGGCCCGTATGGTTACAGATACCTATGCTCATGGATTTGATGCTGACCGCAAACTGATTGCCCAAGAAATGGACACGGGCTTCTTCTCAAAGGTGGGAGTGACCCCGGCAGAAAGAGAATTAAACGAAGATACGATTCAGCAGCTAAAGACGCTGATTCGGGCACATCCTGAATTGTTATCCGAATTACTGAAAGGGACAAGTGAGGAGCCAAAAACACTGCCTAACAACACCTAAATGTTGGCAAGTGTTGGCAAAAGAGGTGCTCTCGGCTAGGTGGAGGGCAAAAACTGTAGGCAAATTATTCTGAATAACTCAATATTATTTCACTTTTCCCGCTCTCCCCAAAGCTCTCATAAACAATGAAAAAAGGAGCCAAAACCTGATGTTTTGGCTCCTTTTGGCACCCACGAGAGGATTCGAACCTCCGACCTATCGCTTAGGAGGCGATCGCTGCTATCCAGCTGAGCTACGTGGGCTTATACACGATATTCACTTTTTACTCCATGGCAGGTGGGCGGCCCATCTTCCGCTTAGGAGGCGGACGCTCTATCCTGCTGAGCTACGGGCGCAGACTGCATCCCGCCCGCAGGGGCAAGGTGCGGAGAATATTTTACCCAAACAAACCGCCGCTGTCAATGTAAACAGGCAAAAAAGTTCCCGTCGGGGCGTTCCGGCTCCCCCTTTCTCCCGTACCATTGACACATTCTTTATTTATAGTATACTATCATCAATCTTTTCATGAGGTGATCGTTCCATGCGTATGCGCAAAAAGAAAAATCTGGACAGCCGGATGGAGGCCTGCTCCCAGCTGTGGATCCGGGACCCCGAGACCCGGAAGGGCCGCTGGCGCGAGCTCAAGCCCGGCGCCGCCATGCTGCGGCTGGAGTTGGGCTGCGGTAAGGGCCGCTTTACCGCCGAGACCGCCGCCGCCCACCCCGAGGATCTCTATGTGGCGGTGGAGCGCGTGGCCGACGCCATGGTCATCGCCATGGAGCGCTGCCGCGCCATGGGACTCACCAACGTGTTCTTCATCGACGGCGACGCCGCCGTCCTCAGCGACTACTTCGCCCCCGACGAGGTGGACCTCATCTACATCAACTTCTGCGACCCCTGGCCCTCCGTGAAGCACTCCCGCCGCCGCCTCACCCACGAGTGCTTCCTGCGCAGCTACCGCAAGGTGCTCCGTGACGGCGGCCAGATCCACTTCAAGAGCGACAACCACGACCTGTTCGAGTGGTCCCTGTTCCAGTTCCCCAAGGCGGGCTTTGCCCTCTCCGAGGTGACGCGCAACCTCCACGAGCACGGCATCTGCGGCATCATGACCGACTACGAGGAAAAATTCCACAACCTGGGCACCCCCATCAACCGCTGCGTGGGCACCAAGACGGAGCTGCCCGACGCCCCCCTCACCGAGGCACTGGAGGCCCTTCTCCCCCGGTGGGAGCTGAAGGCGGTCACCGAGGGCGACATACCCGCCGTGCTCGCCCTCATGGAGAGCAACGGCGCCTATTACGAGATGGACGGCTTCCCCCCCAGCGAGGAGAGCATCCGTCACGACATGGCGGTGCTCCCTCCCCGGTGCATTCCCGACCAGAAGACCTACTGCGCCCTGTGGCAGAACGGCAAGCCCCTTGTTCTGCTGGATCTCATCGAGGGCTACCCCCGTGAACGCACCCTGTTCATCGGCTTCTTCATGGTCGCTCATGACAGCCAGGGCAAGGGCGTGGGCAGCGAGGTGGCCTCCGCCATCTCCGAGGCCGCCGCTCAGGCGGGCTACGACGAGATCCGTCTGGCCTGTCTCAAGGCCAACGAAGCCGGCCACCGCTTCTGGGAGAAGATGGGCTTCCACGACATCCGGGAGAGCGAGACCGCCGATGAGCGGAAGAACCCCGTCTGGATCATGGAAAAGCTGACTGGCTGATATTTTTCCCTGCCACACAACCAAATCACACGCATAGAGCGTTCGTTTCGCCGCCATACTACGCGGGGTTATAACATCAACGACTCTATTTGGAGAAAAGCGGGCGTGATGCCCGCTTTTTCCTCTCTGCGGGGGGCTCTCCGCACCGATGTGCTGGTCATCGGCGGCGGCCTGACCGGCATTTTGTGCGCCCTGCTGCTCCAAAAGGCGGGGGTGGACTGCACCCTGGCGGAGGCGGGCCGGCTGTGCGGCGGGGTCACCGGAAACACCACCGCCAAGGTCACCGCCCAGCACGGACTGATCTACCACAAGCTGATCCGCCGCTTTGGGGAAGCGGGAGCGGCCCTTTATCTGGACGCCAACCTCACCGCCCTGGGGGAGCTTTCCTCCCTGTGCGCCGGGATGGACTGCGATTGGGAGGAGCAGCCCTCCTTCATCTACTCCCGCACCCATCCCCGCAAACTGGAGCGGGAGATGGAGGCCCTCCGGCGGCTGAACTATCCCGCCCGGTTCGCCCCCGAGCTGCCCCTCCCCTTCCCGGTGGCGGGGGCGGTGGAATTTCCCCGCCAGGCCCAGTTCCACCCCCTGCGTTTCGCTTCCCAGGCGGTAAAGGGCCTGCGCGTCTATGAGCACACCCCGGTGCGGGAGCTGACCGGCTCCGCCGCCGTCACCCCCCACGGGAAGATCACGGCCCGGCACATCATCGTGGCCACTCACTTCCCCTTCCTCAACAGGCACGGCAGCTACTTTCTCAAGCTGTATCAAAGCCGCTCCTATGTGCTGGCGCTGGAGGGCGCAAATGTGCCGCAGGGGATGTATATGGACGAGGACAGCACCGGGCTATCGCTCCGCGCTTACAAAAACCTGCTCCTTCTGGGCGGCAACGGCCACCGCACCGGCAGGTGCAAAGGCGGCTGGGCTCCGCCGGAGGACGCCGCCCGCGCCTTTTGGCCCGGCGCCGCCGTCACCGGACGCTGGGCAGCCCAGGACTGCATGAGCCTGGACGGCGTGCCCTATATCGGCCCCTACTCCCGCCGCACCTCCGGCCTCTATGTGGCCGCCGGCTTCAATAAATGGGGGATGACCTCCTCCATGGTGGCGGCCATGCTCCTGCGGGATCTCATCTTAGGGCGCGACAACCCCTGGGCGGAGCTGTTCTCCCCCTCCCGCACCATGCTCCGCCCCCAGCTGGCGGTCAACGGCTTTGAGGCGGCGAAACATCTCCTCACCCCCACCGTCCCCCGCTGCCCCCATCTGGGCTGCGCCCTCAAGTGGAACCCCGCAGAGCACTCCTGGGACTGCCCTTGCCACGGTTCAAGGTTCCACAGTGACGGAACGCTTCTGGATCATCCCGCCACGGGGGATCTTCCCGGCAAAAAGTGAACAAAACATGAACGATCGCCTGCGCGGTGCCGCACAGGCGATCAATAATTTCTTTGACAGGGTATTTTCTCCGAAAAAGTTCTGAAATCAGAATTTTCTATTTTCCGCAAAAACCCCGCAGTCCTTGCCGCAGCAGGAGTTTCCACAATTTCCACAGAGTTTTCCACACTCAAAATGTGCAAACCCCAGGGAGACATAAAAACTGTCAAGGCATTTTTCTTGTGACATCCTCCAAACTTTGACCCGTTTCGACGAATGTCCGCAAAATCCGATCATTTCCCCACGCAAAACCGCTCAAAGATCCGCGCGGTAATATCCTCCCGGAGGCTGCGCCCGGTGAGCTGCCCCAGCGTCTCCATGGCCTCCTCCACATCGGAGAGCACCGCGTCGGGGGACATTCCCCCCCGCAGGGCGGCGGCGGCACGCTCCACGCTCTGCGCCCCACGCTTTGCCGCCTCCGCCTGGCGGGCATTGGTGAGCAGCGTCCCCGGCCGAAGGGCGGAAGGCTCCGGGAAGACGGCGGCCACCGCCCGCTCCAGGTCCTGCAGCCCCTGTCCCGTCAGGGCGCTGACAGACACAGTGGGCACCTGCAGCCCCTCCCTCAGTTGGGGCATGGGCGCGCCGGGCAGGTCGGCCTTGGTCTGCACCCAGACGGTGGGAGCCGTGGAAACCGCCTTTTCCAGCAGCTCAGCGTCCTCTTCGGTAAAGGGCGCGGAGCTGTCCCGGAGAAACAGGATGAGCTCCGCCCGCTCCAGGGCGGCACGGCTGCGCTCCACCCCCAGCCGCTCCACCTGATCCTCGGTCTCCCGCAGGCCCGCGGTGTCGATGAGCCGCAGCAGCACGCCCCCCAGATCCACACGCTCCTCCACCGTGTCACGGGTGGTTCCGGCGATGGGGGTGACGATGGCCCGGTCATAGCCCACAAGGGCGTTGAACAGGGTGGATTTTCCCGCGTTGGGGGCGCCTACGATGGCGCAGGGGATCCCCTCGGTGAGGGCACGGCCTCTGCGGTAGGTGGCGGCCAATGCCTCCAGCTCTGTCCCCGCCTTCTTCAGGGCAGCGGCGATCTCCTCCGCCTCAAAGGGCTCGATGTCCTCATCGGGGTAGTCCAGCACCGCGTGGAAATGGGCCATGAGGTCGGTGAGCTCGCTGTAGATGCCGTCGATGACCTCCTGCAGCGCACCCCCCAGCTGTCCCGCCGCCTGGCGCACGGCAGCGGGAGTCTCCGCATGGATAAGGTCGGCCACCGCCTCGGTGCGGGTGAGGTCCAGCTTGCCCGACAGAAAGGCCCGCCTGGTGAACTCACCGGCCTTCGCCTGCCGCGCTCCGGCGGCAAAGAGGGACTCCAGCGCCATGGTGAGGGCGGTGGGAGAGCCGTGGCACTGAAGCTCCGCCGTATCCTCCCCGGTGTAGGAGTGGGGGCCGCGGGAGACCGTGGCCAGGCAGTGGTCGATGACCGCGCCCTCCCGGTCGCGGAGCTGACCGTAGACCAGCAGCCGGTCGGGCCGCTCCCCCATGGCGGGGCCGTGGGCGGGGGTGAACACCTTGTCCAGCACGGCGATGGCCTCCGGCCCGGAAAGCCGGAGGATGCCGATGGCGGAGGGCACGGGGGCCGTGGCCACGGCGGCAATGGTATCGTTCATGGAAACACCTCGTTTCTTGGGGAAATCATATCACATTTGCCCCCCGGCTTCAAGCCGCAGGGTCTTTCCGGGCGTCTTGGATATCTTTTCCCATTTTCATGTTGCGTTTCCCGGCGGCGGGGGGTAAAATAGCCTTGACAAATTGACAAGTCTGGAGGCGCAGATATGACCCGCGACGAGGCTTTTGAATTTCTGGACCGCACCGCCCGGGGGATCGCCGAAATGTTCGGCTCCTCCTGTGAAACTCTGGTGCACGATTTTAACGTGCCCGGCCACCCCATCCTGTCCATCTACAACGGCCAGGTCTCCGGGCGCACGGTGGGTGACACCACCGCCATCATGGGCATTGATCTGGCCATCGACGACGACGCCATGGTCACCGACCTGGTGAATATGTCCGCCACCACCCCCGACGGCCACAAGACCAAGTCCTCCACTTTCCACCTCATCGGGGATGGGTACAACCTGGCGCTGGGCATCAACTTTGACTACACCCCCCTGGCCGCCGCCAACCGGGTGCTGGTGGACCTCATGAGCACCCAGTCCGACCTCCAGTCCGCCCTGTGGCAGGATCAGGACTCCCGCCAGCTGGCCAGCCTCTTTGAGCGCTGCCTGGCCGCGGTGGGCAAGCCCGTGACCGCCATGGACAAAAATGACCGGCTGCAGATGGTGGCCCTGCTGGAGCAGCACAACGCCTTCTCCTTCCGCAAGTCGGTGCCCTATGTGTCCAAAAACCTGGGGGTCTCCCGCTACACCGTTTACAAATACCTCAGCGAAGTCACGGGCAGGCCCATGACCGAGCAGGATTGAACCACACCATATCATAAGGAGTGTTTCCCATGTACAAACAGCAAATCGACGCCTATTTCGCCGATCAGGAACAACTGCTCATCGACGCCGTCTGCCGTCTGGTCTCCATCGACAGCGTGGAGGGAGAGGGCAGGCCCGGCGCCCCCTTCGGCCCCGGCCCCGCCGCCGCCCTCTCCGAGGCTCTGAAGCTGGCCGAGGAGTGGGGCCTCATCACCGAGAACCACGAGGGCTATGTGGGCACCGCCGACCTCAACGACAGGGAGGACGCCCTCCACATCCTGGGCCATCTGGATGTGGTGGCTCCCGGCGAGGGCTGGACGGTCACCGCTCCCTACGCCCCCAAGGTCATGGACGGCCTGATCTACGGCCGCGGCACCGATGACGACAAGGGCCCCGTGGTGGCCTCCCTGCTGGCCATGAAGGCGGTGAAGGATCTGGGCATCCCCCTCAAGCGCAACTGCCGGTGCATCATGGGCACCAACGAGGAGTCCGGCTCCGGCGACATCGCCTGGTACTTCGCCCGCCATCCCTTTGCCCCCGCTACCTTCTCTCCCGACTCCGGCTTCCCCGTGATCAACACCGAGAAGGGGATGCTCCGCCCCACCTTCTCCGCCCGGTGGCCCCTGCAGGAGACCCTGCCCCGCCTGCGCCGTCTGGACGGCGGCATCCGCATGAACATTCTGCCCGCCGACGCCTCCGCCGATGTGGAGGGCCTGAGCGCCCATGAGATCCGCCCCATAGCCGACGGGGTCACCGCCCGCACCGGGGTGCGCTTCACCGTCACCGAGGAGGACGGGCTCACCCACATCGCCGCCAAGGGCGAGGCATCCCACGCCGCGTGGCCCGAGGGAGGCGTCAACGCCAACACAGGCCTCATCACCCTGCTGTGCGCCCTGCCTCTGGCCGACGGCCCCTGCCGCAACACCCTCCATGCTCTCAACGACCTCATGCCCCACGGCGACTGCTACGGCAAGGCCATGGGCATCGCCCAGGAGGACGAGGTCTCCGGCAAGCTCACCCTGACCTTCTCCCTGCTGCAGATCTCCGACACCGGCATGGAGGGCCACTTCGACTCCCGGGGGCCCCTGTGCGCCACCGAGGAGAACTGCCTGCAGGTCGCCAAGGCCGCCTTTGAGGCCAGAGGTCTCGCCTTTGAGGCCGTCCAGCTCCCGCCCCACCACACCCCCGCCGACAGCGCCTTCGTCAAGACCCTGCTGAAGCGCTATGAGCAGTACACCGGCCTTGTGGGCGAGTGCCAGTACACCGGCGGCGGCACCTATGTCCACGATATCCCCGGCGGCGTGGCCTTCGGCTGCGCCTTCCCCGGCTTCGACACCCATATCCACGGCGCCGACGAGCGGGTGCGCATCAGCGACCTCATGGTCTCCGCCAGAATGTTTGCCCACATCATCATTGATATGTGCTCCTGAGCACTGCGGAGGGATCTGTTATGAAAATGGAAACCGTCCGACTCTATGAGGACCGCAGCGATGTGACCCTCACCGCCTATCTCCCCGACGGCTCTCCGGAGATGTTCCACGGCCGCCGGCCCGGGGTGATCGTCTGCCCCGGCGGAGCCTACCTCAACCTCTCCGACCGGGAGGGGGAGCCCATCGCCATTCAGTTTGCCGCCATGGGCTACCACGCCTTCGTGCTGCGCTACAGCGTTTACAATGAGGGCCGTCCCGACTTCCCTGATCTCAGCCAGACCTTCCTCCCCAAAGAGCACTGCCGCCACCCCCGCCCCATGCTGGACATCGCCGCCGCCTTCGCCTGTATCCAC
>JAQXJQ010000004.1 GCA_029009035.1 Oscillospiraceae bacterium
TGCACACAGTTGAAGTCAGTGGCCTTGATGCGGCGGATGACCTCGTCCATCTTATAGGGGTAATAACCGGTAAAAATGCCGACGCTGATCATAATAGCTTCCTCCCTTTCATTCAGATGTTCTCTCCCGCCGTCCGGCGGGGCGTGCCGGCGCCGGGCTCAGCCCAGCAGCTCGCTCAGTGCCACGGTGCGCTTCTCCGCGATGGATCGGTAGCAGGCCTCCACGCAGGCGATGGTGGTCACGTTGTCCCGGGCGGAGATCTCCGGCTCCGTCCCGTTCTCCACCGCCCGCAGCAGCTGGGCCATGGTGCCCTCGAAGGCGTCCGGGAACCAGACGGTGTCCCACTTGGGCTCTATCCACTGGTGGGGGTAGCGCTTGGAGGTGAACCGCAGGGTGGAGGGGCAGCGCTCCGGATACATGGGCCAGCCGATGGTGCCCTGGGCCATGCCCTCGGTGCCCTCCACCCGCCAGCGGATATAGATGTCCTTCTCGCAGGGCTCCTCCGGCCATGCCCACACATCGTCCAGCGAGGTGGCCATGACGCCGTTATCATATTTAAATGTATACTGGGTGATCCCGTCCACATGGGGGAACTTGCTGCGGGGATCGGTGCGGCACACGCAGGTGATCTCCGCCGGATCGCCGAAGAGGAAGCGGAAGGAGTCCACATGGTGGATGCCCATGCCGAAGATCTCCAGCTTGTCATACTGCTTCAGGAATTCTTGCCAGTGGGGAATGGCGCGCATCTCAATGGTGGCCAGCACCGGCTCTCCCAGTTCCCCGCTGTCCAGCAGATACTTCAGCGCCCGCATGGACTGGTCGCAGCGCATATTGGAGTTCACCGCGATCGTTTTGCCGTTCTCTTCGCCCAGGCGGGTGATCTCTCTCGCCCGCTCCAGCGACATCTCGATGGGCTTCTGGCACAGGATACCCTTGATGTGGGGCTGTTTTACCGCCTCACGGACGATATCCAACTGCTGGTCGGGAGGATAGGCGATATCCACGATCTCAATGGAGTTGTCCTCCAGCAGCTGCTGCCAGGTGTCATACACTTTGGGAATACCGTGCCGCTCCGCCACCGCCCGGGCATGAGCCGGAGTGCGGGAAGCAATGGCCACCGGGTTGAACCCGGCGTTCCGATAGGATACCAGATGGCAGTCGGCCATGATAAAGCCGGAGCCAATGCAGCCGATCCGCCAGTCCTTGCGCGCGGGAGAAGGATACCCGGTCGCCGCGACCAGCTTTTCTTCCATGGTGGGAACCATAAGCATAACCTCCTGACGATGTAATGATCGTTTTATTTCCCCTGACGGGCGGCCAGCACGGCGGCAAACTCGGTCTCCTCGGTGATCTCGGGAAGGACCAGCGTTCCGGCGGCCTCGCGCTCACGGGCGTCTGCCATAATGGACTCGGTCCTGGTGCAGCCAAACCGGTTGCCGCCCACCGCCTTCACCAGCAGGGCGTCGTCCAGCTTGCGCACACCGCCGGCGGCCTTCACCTGCATCCGCTCCGGGGTGTTGGCCCGCATCAGCTTCAGATCGTGGATGGTGGCGCCGGAGGGAGCGTAGCCCGTGGAGGTCTTGGTGTAGTCGGCGCCGACCCGGGTGCAGATCTCACAGGCCTTCAGCTTCTGCTCGTCGGTGAGGTAGGCGTTCTCGAAGATGACCTTGACCAGGGCGTTCTTCTCGTGGGCGGCGTCCACCACCGCCTTCAGATCCTTCTCCACATAGTCATAGTCCCCGGAGAGCAGGCGGCCGATGTTGAGCACCACATCCACCTCCACGCAGCCCTGCTCCACCGCCAGCTTTGTCTCATACACCTTGACCTCGGTGGCGTTGGAGCCGTGGGGGAAGCCGATCACGGTGGTCAGGCGCACATCGCTGCCCTTCAGGATCCCGGCGGCGAATTCAATGTCACAGGGACGCAGGCAGACGGAAATGCAGCGGTACTCTTTGGCGATCTCGCACCCCTTCTTCACATCCTCCAGCGTAAAGGTGGGGTTGAGCAGCGACTGGTCGATCATGTCAGCAATGTCCTGCGCCGTAATCTTCTTTACCATAGTGTTCCATTCCTTTCTCACATTCGGGAGATCCGGCATTCCCGCCGGAAGCTCCGCTTATTATGAAGCTGCGTGGCATACCGCGTGAACAAACCCCGATGCAGTTTATCCATCAGATGTCATTATAACACCGTTTTCATTTATGTTCAATACCTTTCATTTCTTTTCATATATCACCAAACCGCCGATACTTTCTCTTGCATTCTTTTTCACGGCGCTGTATACTGGAAATAAGATCCCACCCGCAAGAATTCCCCCATCTTAATGCACTGGAGGTCATATTGTGAAACGATTCAGAACCTGCGTGATCGGCGTCGGCTTCATCGGCGCCGCCCACATCGAAGCCCTCCGCCGTCTGGGAAATGTGGATGTGGTTGCCATATGCGACCAGCCCAATGCCGCAGCCAAGGCCGAGGCTTTCTGCGTTCCCAAAGGCTATGACGATTTCAGGGAAATGCTCGACACGGAGAAGCCGGATGTAGTCCACATCTGCACCCCCAACTCCTCCCATTATGAAATGGCCATGTACGCCATGGAGCGCGGCATCTCCGTGGTCTGCGAAAAGCCCCTGACCACCACCCTTGAGCAGGCACGGGAGCTGGCCGACTATGCCAGGGAGCACAAGATCGTCAACGCGGTCAACTTCAACTGCCGCTGGTATCCCCAGGTCATGCAGACCCGCTCCATGATCCAGCGCGGCGAGGTGGGCAAGATCTACAGCATTCACGGCACCTATCTTCAGGACTGGCTCTATCTGGACACCGACTACACTTGGCGTCTGGAGCCTGAGGTGAGCGGCGAGTCCCGCGCCTTCGGCGACATCGGTTCCCACTGGATCGACATGATCGAGTCTGTCACCGGTCTGCGGACGGTGGAGGTCTTCGCCGACTTCGCCACCTTCCATAAGACCCGCAAAAAGCCTCTGAAGCCCGTGGCGACTTACTCCGGCATGGCCCTGCGCCCCGAGGACTACGAGGAAGTGCCCATCAATACCGAGGATTATTGCGCCGTCCTCTTCCACTTTGACAACGGCGCCATCGGCTCCTGCGTCATCAATCAGGTTTTTGCGGGCCGCAAAAACCAGATCGTCTTCAATGTCAGCGGCAGCAAGTGCACCCTCCGCTGGGACAGCGAGGAGAGCAACGAGCTTTGGGTGGGCCGCCGGGACACCTACAATCAGGTCGTCCCCAAGGACCCCTCCATTCTGGACCCCATGGCCTCCGCCATAGACGGCTACCCCGGCGGTCATGTGGAGGGCTTCCCCGACACCTTCAAGCAGAGCTTCAAGGCCGTCTACGCCGCCATCGGGAAAGGCGACACCGGCCGCGGCCTGTTCGCCACCTTTGAGGACGGCCTGCGTGAGATGCTTTTGTGCGACGCCGTGGTCCGCAGCGCCCGCGAGGGCCGCTGGATCAAGGTCGGTGAATAAGGGGGCCGCCTATGTTTAAGATTGCGACCCTTGCCGACTGGTTCGGCGTCGGACTGATCGAGGGAATACGCGCCTCCCACCGCTGCGGCGCGGAGGGCGTGCAGATCTACGCCGCTGACGAGTTTGACCCCCGCACCGTCTCCAACGATATGATCGCCGCCGTCCGGGATACAGCCCGAAACGAGGGGCAGACAGTCACCGCCCTGTGCGGCGAGCTGGGCGGCTACGGCTTTGAGATCGCCGCCGATAACCGGGATAAGCTGGCCTACCTCAAACAGGTGCTGGAGCTGGCCGACCGGCTGGACTGCCGGGTGGTCACTACCCATATCGGTGTGGTCCCCGGCGACCGGTCCGACCCCCGCTATCAGATCATGCTGGATGCCATGGGTGAGGCCGGCGAATACGCTCACAAACTGGGCTCCTGTGTGGCTGTGGAAACCGGGCCGGAACCCATCGCCACTCTGCGGGGCTTTCTGGATCAGTGCGGCCCGGGCGTGGGCATCAACTATGACCCGGCCAATCTGGTCATGGTAGGCGCCGATGATGAGGTCGCCGCCGTGGCAACCGCCGGCAGCGCCATCGTGCACACCCATGCCAAGGACGGCATCTCCCTCAAGAAGATCCTGCCCGCGGACTTCTATCACCAGTTCGCCCAGGGCGGTCTGGAATGGGCGTCCACCTGCGGCTGCTGTCAGGAAACTCCCCTGGGCGAAGGCGCCGTGCGCTGGGTCCCCTACCTTACCGCGCTGAAACAGATCGGCTACAACGGCTACCTCACCATTGAGCGGGAGGTCAAAAACGGTGCGGAGGATATCCGCATGGCCGTTGCCTTCCTGCAGAAGATCCTGAAAACGCTCTGACATCATACTATAGGAGGTTTGTTCTATGATGAAACTCGGTCTCGTCTCCGCCATTCTCCCCGACGACAGCTTTGAGCAGGTCATCGACTATGCCGCCAAGGTGGGCTTCTCCTGTGTGGAGGTGTGCTGCTGGCCCAAGGGCAAGGCCGTCCGCCGCTATGCCGGCATCACCCACATCGACCTGAACGAGTGCGACGATGAAAAGCTGCTTTACTACAAGAAGTATGCCGAGGATCGCGGCGTGGCCATCTCCTCCCTGGGCTACTATCCCAACCCCATGGACGCCGACGAGGAGGCCGCTCAGGTGGCCGTCAGCCACATCTACCGCCTCATCGACGCCTCCGCCCTCATGGGCGTCAACCTCATCACCACCTTCATCGGCCGGGACAAAAACCGCACCGTGGAGGAGAACCTGGACAAGTTCGAGGTGGTGTGGAAGCCCATCGTGGCCTATGCCGAGGAAAAGGGCGTGAAGATCGCCATTGAGAACTGTCCCATGCTCTACACCGTCAACGAGTGGCCCGGCGGCAACAATCTGGCCTGCACCCCCTACATCTGGCGGGAGATGTTCCGCCGGATCCCCTCCCCCGCCCTGGGCCTCAACTATGACCCCTCTCACCCCTACCTCATTGGGGCCAGCTATGTGAAGCCCGTGTATGAATTCAAGGACCGCATCTACCATGTCCACTTCAAGGACATCAAGATCTACCAGGACAAGGTGGACGATTACGGGTTCTTCTCCTACCCCACCCTGTGGCACTCCCCCAAGCTGCCCGGTCTGGGCGGTGTGGACTTCGGCGCCTTCGTTTCCGCCCTCAACGACATCCGTTATACCGGTCCCGCCTGCATCGAAGTGGAGGACAAGGCCTATGAGGGCTGCGTGGAGGATGTGCGCGCCGGCATTGAGCAGAGCTACCGTTTTATGAAGCAATATATGTAACCATATCTTACAACATATTACAACGGAGGTACTGATAGCATGGACAAAACAAGAGTTGCCGTACTGGGCTGTGGGTTTATTTCCGAAATTCATGTCACCGCCTACAAGCGCTTCGTGCCGGACGCCGAAGTGGTGGCCGTCTACTCCCACCACCTGGACAAGGCCCAGGCCTACGCCGAAAAAATGGGCATCCCCGCCGCCTATGACGACATCGACAAGCTGCTGGCCGAAGTGCCCTGCGACATCGTGGACGTCTGCCTTCCCAACTATCTGCACCATGATGTCTGTCTCAAGGCCGCCAACTCCGGCCGCCATGTAATCATCGAAAAGCCCCTGTGCCTCTCTCTGGAGGAGGCCGACGAGATGATCGCCGCCTGTGAGAAGAACGGCAAGCTGCTCATGTACGCCGAGGAGCTGTGCTTCGCCCCCAAGTATGAGCGGGTACGCGCCATTGTGGAGAGCGGCGCTGTGGGCGATGTGTATATGCTGCGCCAGTGCGAGAAGCACTCCGGCCCCCACAGCCGCTGGTTCTATGAGTCCGACAAGTCCGGCGGCGGCGTCATGATGGACATGGGCTGCCACGCTCTGGCATGGTTTATGTGGATGCTCAAGGGCGCCGTGCCCAAGAGTGTGTATGGCAACTTCATGCACGTCTACCACGACACCGATGCCGAGGATCACTCCATCACCCAGGTGGAATTTGAATATAAGGGCAAGACCGTGCTGGGCGTGGGCGAGAACAGCTGGGTGAAGCAGGGCGGTATGCAGGACTGCATCGAGATCTACGGTGAAAAGGGCCTGTGCTACTCCGACCTGTTCCAGGGCAACTCCTCCCAGATGTACAGTCTGGAGGGCTACGATTACGCCAGCGAGAAGGCCGGCGCCACCACCGGCTGGACCTATCCCATCTTCGAGGAGGCCTTCAACCAGGGCTATCCTCAGGAGCTGTCCCACTTTGTGGACTGCGTGCGCAACGGCAAGAAGCCTGTCTCCGACGGCAAGCTGGGCCGCGCTGTGCTGGAGATCATCCACGCCGCCTACCTCTCCTCCAAGGAAGGCCGTAAGGTGGCGCTGCCCTATGAGTCCAAGGCCAAGAAGCCTGTGGACAACTGGAGGTAATTCCCATGCGTCAATTCCCCAATGACGCCGCGTTGGGTGCCTATGTTGCCGACCGGCTGGCGGAGATCCTGAATGCCAAACCGGACGCCGCCTTCTGCATCGCCGCCGGCACCTCCTCCTTCCCCGTATTTGACGCGTTGAAGGCCCGGGTGAAGTCCGGCGAGCTCTCCTTTGCCAAGGCCCGCTTCTTCGGCATGGATGAATGGTGCGGTCTTCCCCAGGACGCCAACGGCGCCATGGCCGACTTCCTCCGCCGCCATTTCCTCAATGAGATGGACTTCGGAGAGGTCTTCCTCTTTGACGGCATGGCCGACCCCCAGGCGGAATGTGCCCGGGCCGAAGGGTTCCTGACCGGCTGCGGCGGGCTGAACGCCATCGTCTTCGGCATCGGCGTCAACGGCCACGTGGCTCTCAACGAGCCGGGGGTCGATCCCGCTCTGCGCACCCATGTGGCGGAGGTCTCCCCTGTGACCGCCACGGTAGCTCAGAAGTATTTCCAGGAGAAGGCCCCCGAGCTGAAGACCGGCGTCACCATCGGTCTGGCCAACGCAGCCGAGGCCGGCAAGGTCATTCTGGTGGCCAACACCCCCAACAAGCGGGATGCTGTGGAGCGCATCGACGCCCTCGTCTCCGCCGGGACCCCTCAGCGGGATACGCCCGCCTCCTTCGCCGCCGCTCTGCCCGGTGCGGAGCTGCTGGTCACCGAGGCCGTTTTCCTCTGACATTGACAAAAAACACCTCCGCATCGCGTTTTTTGCGCTGCGGAGGTGTTCTTTATTCTGCAAAACGCGAGCAGCGCAGCCGGAGTGCGGCCGCGCTGCTTTTCTCTGTCAATTTACCTCAAGGTTATCCCAATACAGCACAAACCGCGTCATGATCTCCGCCAGTTCGGCACGATTTACCTCTTTCTGGGGCGCCAGCTTCCCGGCCTGAACCTCGATCACGCCGTTCTCCAGCGCCCAATTCATGGCCTCGACCGCATAGCCGCCCACCTCGCCGCCGTCGGAATAGCTGTCCAGCGTGCTCCTGCCCTCATAGGCGGCGAGGCCGCCGTTGCGGGCATAGCGGTAGAGGAACACGGCCATTTGCTCACGGGTGACCTCAACATTGGGGCCGAACCGTCCGTCGGGATACCCCTGCACGATCTTGTTCTCCGCCGCCCAGGCCATGGCATCGTAGTACCACGCTCCCTTGGACACATCATGGAAGGGTGCGGCGCCCTCCGCTTCCGGATAGCCGGAAAGGCGGTGCAGGACCGCAACCACCGCCGCGCGCACGGTCTTCCCCTCCGGCATAAAGGTGGTCCCACCGGTCCCGTGCATCAGGCCGTACACATACATATAGCTGATGGCTTTGCTGTGCTCGCTGTCTGCCGGCACATCCTGATACAGCTGCTTGCCGCCGTCAACCGCCAGGACCTTGCCGCCGAACTCGTCCGCCACATAGATGCTCTGCCCCTTTGCACTCAACCCCGCAGGGTTGCCGGGCCAAAGCTCGTTGTTCGCCGCGGAACAGGCCGCAACGGTGCTGACCCACCCGTCGGAGATCTTACGGATCGCAGAGTTTCCGGTGTCGGACACATACAGGGTCGAACCCACAGCGCAGATGCCCTGGGGGTACGCAAACTCAGCACTCCTGCACTCTCCATCCAGGAAGCCTCCGATATAGGCCTCCCCGTCCCGGACGGAGCTGCCCGCGAACACCTTCTTCTGCCCATTCTTCACGGAAATGATCTGATGCGTGCCTGCGTCGGTAATGTAGAGAACACCGTTGACCCAGCACAGGTCCGTAGGCTCATTCAGGCCGGAAACATAGGTGCTGACCTGGCCCTTCGCGTTCAGAGCACGAATACAGCCGTTTCCGCTGTCGGCGATGTACAGCACGCCGTTATTTACAGCCAGACCGCGGGGAGCGTGAAACATCGCCTTTGCCGCAGCGCCATCCTTTAAGCCCGCCGTACCGCTGCCGGCCAGCGTCCGCACAGCACCGTCCTCGATCACACGAAGGCAGTGGTTTTCTCTGTCGCTGACCACAATTCCGCCGTTCCATTCCACCAGCGAGGTGGGGCGGTTGAACAGCGCGTAGGCTGCAGAGCCGTCCAGATAGCCTCCCTTGGGGTAGCCATCCTCGCCCAGAGGCAGCGTATAGCCCGCCACGACCTGAGCTGTTCCGTCCCGGAGCTGCACAATGGCGTTGTTTCCGCTGTCGGCAACCAGCAGGCTGCCGTCCGCCTGCAGCAGAACATCCGCAGGCGCCAGAAATTCGTAGCTGCTCTGCTCCGGCTGCAGCACGCCCAGCGCGCAGGCAGGAACTGCCAGCGCCGCCGCGCACACCAGAGCCAGAACCGCTCTTTTCACGGAATATCTCATCCTTTTCTCCCCCAGTTTATCGAAGATGATCAAGCGTAAAAATCTCAAATCCGTCTGTCTTGCCTTTCAGGTGGATGGGGCCGGTCTTGGTCACATCCGCCCGGTCGCCCAGGGCGTCCACCACCGCACGGCTAACATAAATGGTCCCCTTGGGCGCGTTGGACTCCAGTCTGGACGCCGTATTCACCGTATCACCGATGGCGGTATAGTCCATGCGGAAATCGGAGCCGATATTCCCCACCACCGCAGGGCCGTAATGGACCCCGATGCCGAAGGCAACGCTCCTGCCGAACTGCTCCTCCAGCCGTTTACCCAGCTCCTTAGAGCCCTCCACCATGTCTCTGGCGGCACAGCAGGCCTGATAGATGGGGTCCTCGCAGGGCATGGGCGCACCCCAGAAGGCCATGGTGCAGTCGCCCACGAACTTATCCAGGGTACCTCCGTTTTTGCGGACGGAGTCGCTGGTCAGGGTCAGATACTCGTTGAGGATCTTCACCACCTGCTCAGGCGCCATGCCCTCGCTCATGCTGGTGAAGCCACGGATATCCACGAACAGCACCGCGATATCGCAGCTCTTGCCCTCCAGACCCAGAGAATCGGAGTCCTCACGGAGAAGGTCATGCATGATGTGGGGGTCCACATATCGCCCGAACACATTCCGAATGGCCTTTTTGTCACCGGCAGCCACCGCGTAGTGCTCAATGACGGCAACCACAAAGCCGATGATCGCACCCAGCGGGAACCACAGCGGGTGCACCACCCTGCCCTGCAGATAGAGCAGCCGCGCAACACCCACCATACCGGCGGTGATCACCACAAAGCCGGGCACCATAAACAGCATCCGCAGATGGGCAAAGCCGACCACCAGCAGGAAGCACAGAACGGTCACCAGAATGACTTGCAGGATGTCGGAGACCTCTTTCTTCACCGTTCCATTCAGCATCGCGCTGGTGACATTTGCCATGTACTCCACGCCATACATCTGTTCGGCGTGCTCGATCGGTGCAATGAAGCTATCGGTCAGCGCCGGATCATAGGGGCCGATCAGAACGATCGCCCCGGAAAGCAGGTACGGATCATAGTTGTCTGACAGAATATCGGAAACGGAGTACTCCAAATAGGTCCCGGGCTTTGCGGAATAGTCCACATACCAGAATCCGGAATGGTTCAACGCCGGAGTATAGTCGGGTTCTTCTCCCCAGTAGCCACAGTACATGGAATACAGCTGCCAGGGCATGGAGAGAATCTCTCCCCCGTTTCCGTCCGGAATGGCCCACAGATGATGGCGCAGAACACCGTCTACATCATACATGGCGTTGATATGGCCCAGAACAGCCTGCTCCCGCAGCTCCGGGAACGGAAGGTCAAGCGCCTGCAGGCTGAAGTCATCCATATAGGCATTTCCGTCCTCCGCAAACTGGAGGGTGCTGTCAAACTCCGCGCTGCAGGCCAACACCACATTCCCCGCCTTCGCCGCCTCCACGAGGGCGGCGTCGGACTCAGGGTTTGTATGGCTGACATACAGCGTATCCACGCCGATGGCCGCCGGACGCAGCTCCTCATCCCGATTGAGGGTCTCAAGCACCGCGGCCATGATGCTGCGGTCCCAGGGCCAGACACCGAAGTTTTCCAGATCTTCGCCGGTAATACCGATCACGATGACAGTGCCGTCCAGCGCGCGCTCAGACTGGTACAATCCGTCCGCCACGGTCTGATCCGCGGTATAGAGAATGCCGCTGGACAGTACCACCGCATAAAGAACCGCAACCGCCAAAGCAATACCGAATATTCGGCAATTCTTTTTCGTCCTCTTCATGGGCCGCTATCAACCCTGTGGAACTGCGACCCAAACCAGGTTCACGTTGTCTCTCACCGGCTCGTCGAAGTTGTATGCTGTCAGTTCAGAATTAACCGTAAGTTCGCCGCCCGTATAGGTTGCCCACACATATCCGCTATTGGGGTCTCCGGGGGTAAGCAGCGGCGCTGTCGCCTTTTGTCCGGCAGTGACCGTCTGCGTGGCAAACGGCTCCACAATACCCTTCCCCGTCACATCATCGAATTGGAGAACAGCAAAATAGGACACCGTATACTGAGCAGGCGGAACCGGAATAAACGTTTCCTCGCCGGCGTCTTTGAACACTTGGTCCACCGGCTTCTCCGTCCTGGTGAGCTCGCTCTGGGCCTTGGACACCTCCGCGGCCGCTTCGCTCACCGCTTCCTGCTGCTTCTCGGCCTCGGCCTCGGCAGCCTTCTGCTCCTCCTTCAGTGTCTCCTCGGCAGCTTCCTCGGTGATCAGATCCAGCGCTTCCGCTTCCATGGTGTTGGCCTGCGCAATGCGGTCCTTCAATTCCCCATCGCCGGCCACTTCCACGGCGGCAAAGCCTGTCCCGGCAATGACCTCCTCCACGGCCACATCCTGGATCTCCGCCGTGGTCACGGTGCTCTCGGCCGGAGGCTCCTCACCGGGAAGCTCGGGCACAGTGACGGTATCCACCTTTGCCTGCTGACCGGCGGTCACGCTGACGGTCACGGTCTCCTTTTCTGCGGCAGGCTCGCCGGGAACCTCGCCGGAGCTCTCCTTGGTCTCGATATAGGTCATGGTGACCGTTCCGTCGTAGACCACCAGCTGCGAATAGGTCTCGGTGGCCACTACCGCGGTCTGGCTCCCGGCCACCTCACGGTTCACCGTGCGCTGGGTAACGCCCACCGTGCCGGAGGTGCCGCGGATACCGGTGGACATATTGGATGTACGGATATTCAGGCTGGAATCCTTTGCAATGGGCTTGCTGACATTGAAGAACAACCGTCCGTTTTTCAGCTGGACCTCCAGCTTCTTTCCGCTCTGCTTGACGGTGATGGTGGTGTTGGCGTCCGTCTTGATGACCACATCATCATCCAGGGAGACCCAGGCATAGCTGGCCTTTCCGGTTTCAACGGAATAGCCGCTGTACAGCTTGGAGCCGGAGGAGGTCTTCACCGTCTTTCCGGTGCTGTTTTTCACCGTGACCGTGCCGGTGGTCTCCTCAAGGCGCAGGGTGGTGGCCTTGGTGTTGTTCTTCGCGGCAAAGGCGGGGGTCATGAGCAGACCCATGGCCATCACCGCAGTCAGAAGCGCGGAGAGAACTCTTGTTTTCATGCTTCCTTCCCTCCTCAGTAATTGAACCGGAATTCATAGTTTCCCGCAGGCAGCCAGATCGAGGCCCCCGGCATATAGCGGATCCCGTCGCTCTGACCGTCCGCCGTGGTAATGGTCACAGACTTTACAGAGGAGCCAACGGAAGGGATCTCGTATGCTCCGGATGTTGCGATCTCAACCGAGAGGACCCCGTCCACGACCTGCTCCAACTCAAACTCCACCTTATTGACCACACGCAGGTTCAGGTAGATGTCGGATGTAGGCTCCGATGCGCCGCTGGGAACATACTTGTAATTCTTCAAGCGGATCAGGATCTGGTAATCGCCGACAGTGTTCAGCCCCTGCTCCCCATCCACCTCGATTCCCTCCATACCCTT
>JAQXJQ010000005.1 GCA_029009035.1 Oscillospiraceae bacterium
CCTGAAACAACAAAAACCGGGACGCCCTTTCGGGCATCCCGGTCAAATCGTCGACAAAGTCGAAGACTTTGCCGACGAATAAGCTGCGGCCTGCGGCAGCGCACTCACCGTCCGCCGAGGGCGGACGATTCGCACGTTTGCCGGCCGAGAAGTGTTTTCTCCGACGCACATGTCGCCGGAGAAAACGGATTTGATTCTTTTCGCGTCTGCGGACGCGAACTCTGCGAGGCTTTGTCTACAGTCTGACCGGGACGCCCTTTCGGGCATCCCGGTCATCATCTGTTCCGAAATATTCGCCATTATGAAATACTCGCCATATACCGGTCGTGGGCCTTGCGCACCCCGTCCTGAGTGTTTCCGCCGCCCACTCCCCGGGCCACCTGGGCCCAGGTCTTGCTCTCAATGTACCGCAGGGAGAAGATCTGCCGCAGCATACTGTCTGGGATCTCACCGATCCATTTCTCCAGCCGCACCCTCTCCCGGATGCATCCCAATCGCCGTCCCTCCAGCATCTCCCGCAGCGTCTTCACTTCTCCTGCGTACTCCTCCGCCACCGGCCCGTTTGGGCCAAGCAGCGCCACCTTTTCCAGTTCCTTCAGCCTTCGCTCCAAAGCCCCGGCCTCACGCCGCAGTCCGGAGAGCTGATTTAGTTCTTTCGTGGTCATAGCTGCCTCCCATCTCCCGCAGCTCCGCCTGCCTTGCCTCTGCCTGTTCCCTTTTCTTTCCGCAGATGCCGCAGCCGGAGGGGATATCCTGTTCTCTCGCACTCCCGGATGTCGTCATGATCCGGGCAATCATACCGTCCGATCCCCGCTCACCTCCGTCCCTCTGATTTAATTATAGAACATTCGTTCTATTCCGTCAAGACCGTTTCCCATTCCTGTCCGCATTTTCTGATCAGGCAAAAAAATCCCGCCAAAAGCCAAAGCTTCCCGGCGGGACATAAAAAAAGCACCGGAAACAACCATCTCGGTTGTTTTCGGTGCTGGCGCGGAAGGAGGGATTTGAACCCTCGCGCGCTGTTTAGACGCCTACTCCCTTAGCAGGGGAGCCCCTTCGGCCTCTTGGGTACTTCCGCAAGTCGAAAAACGAATCAGATATGGAATTGAAAAAATGGCGGAGAGAGTGGGATTCGAACCCACGGCTCTTGCGAGTCACCGGTTTTCAAGACCGGCTCCTTAAACCACTCGGACATCTCTCCCTATCGGAACACGCCCAAATGCAAGGTGTATCTTACCACAGCCCGGAACATTTGTCAACCACAATTTCGTGCATCCCGACATTTCATGGATTTAGGGTTCAAAAGCAACGGGGAGTTGATTTTATTCAAATCCGGGTGCATTGAAATCAAGTATTGCGTGTGCTAAACTTCAAGCGTCAATTGATAATTCTTCGCGCGAAGGGATGACGGTTCATGAGCAATTTCAGCATAGGCGAGCAAATCATGAAATATCGGAAGCAGTTGGGTATTACGCAGGAGGAACTGGGCCGTTCTGTGGGCGTCAGCACCCAGGCAGTTTCCCGCTGGGAGTGCGGCGGTACGCCGGATGTTGCGCTGATCCCCGCGATTGCGGACAGTTTGCATGTCACGATCGGCAGCTTGTTCGGTCGGGACAGCAGCGAAATTGTTGATTTGGATGATACTGTCGGGTGCTGGCTTCGGACACTGCCCAAAGACCAGAGGTTTCATTCCCTGTGCCACATGATATGGAAGATGATTCCTTATTTTTTGGACTCCGGACTAAAGCAGAGCATTGACTATTCCGAATCATACGATGCCGGTGATCAGTTTGGGAACGATGCAGTTTACACCACGCAATACCTGGATGACCACGGCTTTCTGGTGGGCGTTGGCGCAAAGGATCTGGCGTTTATGTCTGTCTTTCCGGAGCCCGAAGCGGGTTTTGGAAATTACCTGTCCGGTGCAGAGGAATTCAGCAGTTTCTTTTCCCTGCTGAGCGACCCTGTCTGCCTTTCCTGCCTTCTTTTGTTCTACGGCAAGGATGCATCCAAGGCCTATTCTGCCGCACACATTTCAAAGCGTCTGAGCATCAAGCCGTGCGAGGCTGCAGCGGCTCTGACGAAGCTGGAAACTGCGGGATTTTTGTGTTCCCAACAGATTGAATTGGAAGACGAGACCATCGAGGCCTTTCGGCTGAATGTTTCCTGTGCCTTTACGGCTATGCTCTTTTTTGCTGAATTGGTGATGAAACAAGGCGTTTATTTGGTCAATGCTCAAGCCCGGGAGCGCCCTCTGCTTCGCAAAAAATAGCGGGGCTTCCGGCCAAGAAAGGAAATCACTATGTCATATTATCTGAAGAAAAACTGGAAGCTGCTGCTTGCTCCCTGCATTTTTGGTATTCTTTCCCAGGCAGTGTATGCCGGGGTTCAGCTTCTGTTGATGCGGGCGTTTCAGGCGGCGTTTGATTTGAATTTGCGCATATTTCTTCTTTGGATCGGGGCCTGTGCCGGAGGTTACGCCGCATATCTGCTCTTCTCGGCAATCTCAAGCGGCTGCGAGGCAAGAACGAAGCGAAGGCTCAATAACCAAGTGCGTCACGACCTCTATTTGACGCTTCTTGATAAAAGCCATTCAGAATATCACCGTCAGGATAACGGAGAATATCTGTCCTGGCTGAGCACAAACATCAAGCAGATCAACACCCTGGCCTGGACTCCGTTTTTCAGCACGGTCAACGAGATTGCCGCCATCGTGTGCTGCGTTGTGGCTTTGATTTCCCTGAACTGGGTGATGCTGATTCTTGGCCTGGTGTCCGCCGCCGTGATGATGATCGTGCCCAGGCTGTTTACGAAGAAAATGGAGCAGCTGGGACAGGTCTGCGCAAAAGCAGAAGCCTCCGGGATCAGCCAAATGAAGGACCTGCTGGCAGG
>JAQXJQ010000006.1 GCA_029009035.1 Oscillospiraceae bacterium
GGACTATACCGCCAGTGGGGAATTTCACCCCGCCCTGAAGACATCCTGTTCACTTGTTTCTGACAATATTATACACGCGTGAGCATAAAATGCAAGCGGAAAATAATAAAACATTTGTTCCATTTTCATCTTGACTGCGCCGCCTGTTTCGGGGTACAATAGGCTGAACGGCAACGGAAAGGAGGCGAGGCAAACCATGGAACGCAGCGAGACCTGCTGTTTCACCGGCCACCGGCCCCACAAGCTCCCCTGGGGCAATGATGAGCGGGACCCCCGGTGTCTCACGCTGAAGCGCAGTATTTCCCGGGAAGTGGAGGCACTGTATCGCCAGGGCTATCGCCACTTCATCTCCGGCATGGCGCTGGGGTGCGACCTCTACTTTGCCGAAGCCGTACTGGAGCTGAAGGCGATCTATCCCGACGCCACCCTGGAGGCCGCCCTTCCCTGTCCCGAGCAGACGGCGCGATGGTCGGAGCACGACCGCAGCCGCTGGCAGAGCATTTTGGACCGGTGCGATGTGGAGAGCGTGGTCCAGGACCACTATGACCGTTGGTGTATGCTCCGGCGGGACCGCTACATGGTGGAGCGCTCCGCCGTCATCCTGGCCGTCTTTGACGACTCCCCCGGCGGCACCAAATACACCCTGGATCACGCCGCCGCCAAGGGGCTTTCCATCCTCCTGCTGGACCTCAACCATCCGGAGGCCCCCGCCACCCGGCTGCTGCGGGAACCGGACCTCGAAAATTTCAGTTTCCCAATATAAGGGGGCCCGTTGCAGAACGATCGCTCCGCAACGGGCTCTTGCGTTGATGCGGCAATCATTGTGGGGTGCGTCAAAGGCCTCCCCTGTGCAAGGGGAGGTGGCTGCCCAAAGGGCAGACGGAGGGGTTGTTTTACCGCACTGCCCTTTCCTCGCGGCATAGCCGCCGCGGGGCTTTTTTGGCGCGCCGAGTCGTCGCGCCCCACAAAAAAAACGAGCCCACAGCAGATTATCTGCTGCGGGCTCGTTTCAGCGTGTCGAAAAACTTCGACACGCTTCTCAGAAATGCAAGCATTTCTTCGATGGGCTGCAGTTCGCTGCGTCGCACTTCGTCGTCGCAAAGGCCGCTGCGCTTATTTCCAACTGCGTCGAAAATGCGCTTCGCTCTCTTGCTCCTCCTCTCCCCCCCGAACCCGCTTGCGCTGGGCTTCGGCGGGGGCCCCTCTCGCACGCTTGCGAACTGAGAAGTGTTTTCTCCGACGCACATGTCGTCGGAGAAAACGGACTTCACTTTATTCCGTCATCTGCGGATGACGGAACTCTGCGAGGCTCTTGCACTTCGTGCATGTAAATCCGGCTTTTTCGACAGTCTCAAACGAGCCCACAGCAGATTTTCTGCTGCGGGCTCGTTTTGTTTCATTTCGAATGTTCCTCCAGCCATGCCGCCGCCGTTTGGGCATAGATGGCCGCGCCGATGGGCAGGACGTCCTCGTTGAACATCACCTTGGGGTTGTGCTGCCCCACCCATTTGCTCTGATCTGGGACGCCCGCGCCCATCATATAGTAGGCCGAGGGCACCCGCTCCGTGATGAAGGCAAAGTCCTCCGAGCCCATGCCGTGCATGGCTCCGCCGATCACCTTCATATCGGGGAGGATCTCTTTGATCTGCCGCTCCGCATGAGCGGTGACGGCGTCGTCCGTGACTACGCTGGGGCAGTCGCTCAGCACCTCGATTTCGGCCGTGCAGCGGTACGCCGCCGCCACAGCGGGGACCATCTCCCCCATCCGGTCAATGAGCCGCTGACGCACTCCGCGGTCAAAGGTGCGCAGAGTTCCCTGCAGCACCGCCCGCTCCGGAATAACGTTGGCCACATCCCCGGCGTGGAACTGGCCGATGGTGAGCACCGCCTCTTCCGTGCCGCCGATCTCCCGGGCGATCAGGGATTGCAGCGCCAGATAGATCTGCACCCCGGCGTTGATGGGGTCAACGGCCTGCTCCGGCATGGAGCCGTGGCCCCCCTTCCCTGTCACGGTGATCTTGAAGCCGTACACGGCGCTCATGGCCTCTTTCCCCGTGAGAATGACCCCCATGGGCATGGCCCCGATCACATGGGCGGCAAAGGCGGCGTCCACATGGGGAGCCTCCAGCACCCCCGCCGCCACGGCGGCCTTTGCCCCCTGGAAGATCTCCTCCCCCGACTGAAACAGAAGCTTGACCGTGCCTTTCAGCTCCTTCTCGTGCTCTTTCAGCAGCTTTGCCGCCCCCAGCAGCATGGTGGCATGCATATCGTGTCCGCAGCCGTGCATACAGCCGTTGACCGAGCGGAAGGGCACCTCTGCCTCCTCCTCCACCTGCAGGGCGTCCATATCCCCCCGCAGCAGGAAGCAGGGGCGTCCGGAGCCGATCAGCGCCGCCACACAGGAGATGTCCTCATAGACCTGATACGGGATCTCCATCTCGTCCAGTCTCTTTGTGATAAATTCCACCGTTTGGGGCAGGTGGGTCCCCACCTCCGGGATCTGATGCAGCTCCCGTCTCCACGCCGTCAATGCGCCCTGCAGCGCGTTTGCTTCCGTTACAAAATCCATCTGATACTACCCCTTTCCGCCCGTGTTTGTTTTCTTCTTCCTGTTTCAGCCCAGCCGTGAAAATCCCATGATCACAATGCCCAGAGTGACCAGAACAATGCCTGTCGCCCGGTTCAGGGTCTTGGGTTCGGCCCGGTTGGCAAAGACGGCGGCGAGGCGCGCCCAGATAAAGGTAAACGCCACGCACAGGCCGAACACAGGCCAATCCGGCGCGCCACCAATGGCAAAGTGAGAGGCCGCTCCGGTCAGTGCGGTGAACGCCATGATAAACACGCTGGTCCCCACGGCGGTCTTCAGCTCATAGCCCAGTACCGTGGTCAGGGTCAGCAGCATCATCATGCCGCCGCCGGCGCCGACGAAGCCGCAGATGAAGCCGATGAGGACCCCGAACACCAGAGACTGGATTGCCCGCTTTTGGGCCGACGCCGCCTGCATGGCCTCCTTGGTGGTCATCACAGGCCGCACAATGAACTTCACGCCCAGCAAAAAGGTCATGCATACCGAGAAGCTGCCCATGGTCCCGGAGGGCACCAGGCTGGATACATAGCTTCCCACCACGGTAAAAACCAATACGCTGACCATCATGATCAGGCCGTTGCGGACGTCAAGATTTTTGTTCCTGCCGTAAGTATAAGCGGAAACCGCGCTGGCCAGAACATCGGAAGACAGGGCGATGCCCACCGCCATGTAGGGCTCCATATTCAAAAATGTCACCAGCATGGGCGTGATGACCGCCGCCGCGCTCATACCGGCAAAGCCGGTGCCCAACCCGGCGCCCATACCGGCAAAAAATGTGACCAGTATCGTGACCAGCATGTCCATGTTTCTGTCTCCTTTGCGTTTTTCGCCCGTGTGGGCCCTTCAGTCGGCCCACGCGATCACAATGTAATAATATATCTTAACACGCTTTCCGCCATTCTACAATAGGTTTGGCCCATCCTTCTCTGCCAAATGAAACGGGCGCGCAATACCGGGACCGGGGGCGGCTTCCGTGGGGCCCCTTTAGTCCTTCTTACGGATCAAAACTGTCGCTGCAGAAGTACGATCTGAAGGCCACACCAACAAAAAAGTGCCGCCCGAAAGGGTGGCACTCGAAATATTGCAGGGTTGGCTCAGCGCTTGCTTAACTGTGGCATCAATTCACAATATCCTAAATTCCACAATATATTGCGTAAATATGGTTTCACACTATACAATATATCGACATTGAACACAGCTCTCCAAAATGCTATGGGTAAATTGTGGGTAAATTACTTAAAAATCACCCCGATTTTTACTATTTCACATTATCTGGACACCATATTAACTAGCCAAAAATCAGACTATATTTTTAACCATCTATTCTCTTTACTTCAATATCTAATACATGACTAGCATACACAAGGGTATTTCTAGTTCCACCAGATTCACCATTATAAACAGCTATCAATCTTTTACTGTGGTCAATCATCCACTCGTTACGAATTTGATAGGCTGGATGACTATAGCCCTTACATATAAACTTCACAAGGTCAGCCTGTGCCAAAATCTTATTATATAGATCCTTATCTTCACTATTCCATCTATTTTCAAAGCCAGGAAATGGACCAGCAGCTATAAGGTGAATTTTGGGATTTCTGACTCTCTCTTTAATTACTATTTCAGCAGCCCAAAGGTCAACACCCCTTGACATACCTGAAATAAAAGTCACATATCCATCTTTAATGGCTTGCTTTATCTCACTAGATAGTTTTAATTTCACAATGAATACAGGAGTTTTTAACTTCTCAGGTCTATGACCAGTGAAGCAGCATCTATGCTTTCTTAATTCCTGTTCATTCCTATGACGGCGAAAACCAATGATAACAGATTCATATTTAATATCCTCCTATTTCTATATATCTAACTAACCGCTATGTAAGATGTTTGAATAGTATCACAGGCAGATACAGAACATAAATTATGGCCCATTTAAAAAGAGATACAGGGCGTTCCGACCACAATTCTTTTTCAATATACTTGCCGTTGCTTCCAATCTCTAATGATTGTTGGAGATATTGATTCTGTACTTGCTTCAAATGTTGGGTGAACTCCATGCTGTCAATTGTCAGCATCATTTCCGTATCCAAGTAGGCGCTTCGGGGATCCATATTAAAGGATCCGACAATGGCCATACGGTCATCAATCAGGTATGTTTTGGCGTGGATCGAATTCTCGCCCTGATACTCCCACAAATGGATACCAGTATTCAAAATGGTTTTCCTGCCACCGAAGTATGCGGTACAGGCAATCGGGTTGGGGGAAGACGCGATGGAGTTTGTCAGGATCGCCGCATCAATCTGTTTTTCTCCCAAGT
>JAQXJQ010000007.1 GCA_029009035.1 Oscillospiraceae bacterium
GGGGTATTTAGTTCAGTTCCCCTCAATCATCCATTTTCAAGTGTAGGTATCTTTTTTACGCCACCTCAAAATGAGCACGAAAAAACCCTGAAACCGTTGTGGTTTCAGGGTTTTCGGGCTAGGTATCTAAATTGGTTGCCAACCATGGTTGCGGGGGCAGGACTTGAACCTACGACCTCCGGGTTATGAGCCCGACGAGCTACCAACTGCTCTACCCCGCGATATGAAGTTTTTGCTCCGCACCGAAAAAGTGGTGCCGGAGACCGGGATCGAACCGGCACGAGGTTGCCCTCACGGGATTTTAAGTCCCGGGCGTCTGCCAATTCCGCCACTCCGGCCCGCTTGGAGCTTGATTATAATAACACACCCCGGTGGGAATGTCAACCCCCGGAGGGAAAAGACTTTTCTCCTTTTTTCGGCGGGATTTCCCTTGACGGGGGAGGGCTTTTATGACAAACTATACTCTCACGGAAAGGAGAGAGGATCCCGTCATGCACAACGAACTGACAAAAAAAGATATTGAACTGATGAAGCAGGAGCTGGATCACCGCCGTCTGGTGCTGCGCCCCCAGCTCATCGAGGCGGTCAAGACCGCCCGGGCCTTTGGGGACCTCAGCGAGAATTTTGAATACAAGGCGGCCAAGCAGGAGAAAAACCGCAACGACAGCCGCTGCCGCTATCTGGAGAGCATGATCCGCACCGCCGTGGTCATCTCCGACGATAACGCCGCCGCAGGCACCGTGGGCCTCTATGACAAGGTGGAGCTGTACATCGAGGAGGACGACGAGACCGTCACCCTGCAGGTGGTCACCACCATGCGGCAGGACGCCCTCAAGGGCCTCGTCAGCAAGGAGTCTCCCGTGGGCAAGGCCATTTTCGGCCGCAGAGTGGGGGATGTGGTCACCGTGGAGGTCAACCCCGCCTACAGCTATGAGGCGGTCATCCGCTCCATCACCCCCGGCGAGGACGACGGACAGGCGCCTCTGGTTGGATTTTGAGCAGAAACGGAGAAAACCGACATATTTTGCCGTGTCTGCAGTTGATTTTTTCCTCCGGTTTTGATATGATTTATTGCAACAAATAAGATTTGGGGGAAACTCATGGCTACCATTCAAAAACGCTCCCTTGTAGACCAGGTCTATGAGCGGCTGCGGGGGGATATCATTGCCCTGCGGCTGCCTCTGGGAAGCAAGATCAATGTGAACGAGCTGCAGGATACCCTGGGCGTCAGCTGCACGCCCATCCGTGAGGCCATCAACCGCCTGCAGCAGGAGGGGCTCATCACCTACGAGAACAATGTGGGCGCCCATGTTCTGGACCTCACCGGGCAGGATGTGACAGAGATCCTGCAGCTGGCCACCACCCTGCACTGTGCCGCCGCCAGGCTGGCCATGGAGCGGGGAGATCACGGGGTCATGGCAGCGCAGCTGCGGGAGCAGATCGAGGCGTTCCGCCATGCGGAACTTCCCCAGGATCACGCAAAAGCGGTCCACCACCTGATCGAGGTGTTCTACCGGCACTGCGGCAACCGCCGTCTGGACCGCAGTATGCTCTCCATCCAGGGCCAGCAGGTGCTGCTGCGCAATGTCTATGCCGGCTTCGCCACCGAAAAGGAAGCGGATCTGGCGGATTTGGAGCGGATCTGCCGCAGCGTGGAGGAGAACGATGTGGATGCCCTGTGCGCCGCCCTCACCCAAAATGCCAATCGGATGGAGCTCTGCGTCTCCGCCGCCATCCGGGACGGGAAGCTGCCGGGGTAAGCGCCCGAAGAAAGAGACAAATCATATTATAGAATAAAGGAATGAACGAATATGGCACAGGAAAAGACCAAGCAGGTCAGCCAGATCACCGATATGGAAGTGGATTTTGCACAGTGGTTCACCGACGTGTGCAAAAAGGCTGAGCTGATCGACTACTCCTCCATCAAGGGTATGTTTATCTACCGCCCCTACGGCTACGCCATCTGGGAGAACATCCAGCGTATTCTGGACGCCGAGTTCAAGAAGACCGGCGCGGAGAATGTGGCCATGCCCATGCTGATCCCCGAGTCCCTGCTCCAGAAGGAGAAGGACCATGTGGAGGGCTTCGCCCCCGAGTGCGCCTGGGTCACCTATGGCGGCAGCGAGAAGCTGGAGGAGCGCTACTGCATCCGCCCCACCTCTGAGACCCTGTTCTGCGAGCACTTCAAGAACATCATCCAGTCTCACCGCGACCTGCCCAAGATGTACAACCAGTGGTGCTCCGTGCTGCGCTGGGAGAAGACCTCACGTCCCTTCCTCCGCCACCGCGAGTTCTTGTGGCAGGAGGGTCACACCATGCACGCCACCGCCGAGGAGGCTGTGGCCGAGACCGAGCGGATGTTCAACATTTACGCCGACTTCTACGAGAACGTGCTGGCCATCCCCGTGGTGAAGGGCCGCAAGACCGACAAGGAGAAGTTC
>JAQXJQ010000008.1 GCA_029009035.1 Oscillospiraceae bacterium
GCCTTTTCACGGATCAGATCGTAGAGGGCGTCCCTGCGTTTGGGCGTTACCTTTTTGGAGTCATTGAGGTGGGGCAGTTCCAGATCCTCGGGTAAAATCACCGCTGCGGCATATACACGGCCGGCCAGAGGGCCCGCCCCCGCCTCGTCGCAGCCGCACACCGCGGAAAAGCCGCGTCCCTTTGCTGCGTTTTCCAGAGATTGATCCATCTCATCCGCTCCTTACATATCTTCCGGCCGTTCCAGTGTAAAGCGTCCCAGCTTGCCACCACGGAACTCATCCAGAAGCACCTTTGCCATGCGCTCGGTATCCACTTCGCCGCCGGAAATAAGCATTCCGCGCTTGCGTGCGCCCTGCTCCAGCAGCTCCCATCCTTCGGCGTCAGGGGTGACGGTCATTTTGTAGCGCTCGGTCAGCGCATTGGGATAGCGGTCGCGCAGCAGGGCCATCAGGCTGCAGGCCAGCGCTTCGCTGTCCATGATCTCATCTTTGACAGCACCGGTAAAGGCCAGATGCATTCCGGTAGTCTCGTCGTCAAACTTGGGCCAAAGGATGCCCGGGGTGTCCAGCAGATCCAGCCCGCTGTCCACATTCACCCACTGCTTGCCGCGGGTCACGCCGGGGCGGTCGCCGGCTTTGGCGGACTTGCGCTTTGCCACCTTGTTGATAAAGGTGGATTTGCCCACATTGGGCACGCCCACCACCATCACGCGAACAGGTCTTCCCACCTGCCCCTTGGCCTTCCATCCTTCGATCTTATCCTTCAGCGCCGCCTTGATCACGCCGGAAAACTGGTTGACGCCCTTGCCGGTTTTGGCGTCGGTCTCCAGCACCGCATAGCCTTTTTCCCGGTAGTTTGCCAGCCATCGGGCGGTCACCGCGGGGTCGGCCTGGTCCGCCCGGTTGAAAATGATCATCCGGGGACGGTCGCCCACCATGGCGTCGATATCCGGATTGCGGCTGGAAATGGGGATGCGCGCATCCACCACCTCCGCCACGATATCCACGAACTTGACGTCCTCCTCCATTTGGCGGCGGGTTTTTGTCATGTGGCCGGGGTACCATTGAATATTCATATCAGTGTCCTCCGCAGTCATATATAATGATGCTATTTTACCAAACTTATCCCGGAATGAACAGGGTAAAAATGCAAAAAAGGAGCGGAAATTCCGCTCCTTTTTTTGCGAATCAAGATCTTACAGATTCTCCTTGACCTTAGCGGCCTTACCAACGCGGTTGCGCAGGTAGTACAGCTTGGCGCGGCGAACCTTACCCTTGCGGACGGTCTCCACCTTCTCGATGGTGGGGGCGTGCAGGGGGAACACCTTCTCCACACCGATGCCGTAAGAAATGCGGCGAACGGTAAAGCTCTCCTCGATGCCGCCGTGCTTCTTGGCGATCACAGTGCCCTCAAAGACCTGGATACGCTCACGGCTGCCTTCCTTCACGCGGATGTGCACGCGGACGGTGTCGCCAACGCTGACCTCAGGAGCGGTCTCCTTCTGGTACTTCTGGCTGAACTGCTTCATCAGTTCCATAATTTTTCCTCCTATTTTTAGGCGTTCGTGCGTCAATGCCCTGTGGCAGCGCAGAGGACCACCCTATTTCAGACTTTGGTATTCTACCATGTCATTCTGAAGATTGCAAGCATTTTTTCTGATATTTTGTAAAAAATCTCACATTTTTCGAAAAATACCCAGAAGCAGCCACACAGACAGCCCCAGCAGCATAATATTGGCGAATTTTACGGCGGCGATCAAGCCGATGCCCAACATCAGCCCGATCACGCACCCGGCTGCTACAGCGGAGATCCGTTCTGCCGTATCCGGGCCAAAGCGCTCGGCCAGCAGATTGAAAAAGACCCGCCCTCCGTCCAGCGGAGAGACCGGAAGCAGGTTGAACAGCCCCAGTCCCACACAGGTGACGGCGGGCATGACCGCTCCCGACCACAGGGCAAGAACCGCTGCGAACAAATTCATCGCCGGCCCGGCAAGCGCGATCATATTTTCGTGGGCATAGCCCAGCGGGTGGGAATAGGCAAACCGCAGCTCTGCCCCGGACATCTCCAGAGAGAGCGCCTCCACTCTGCCGCCGAACAATCTTGCCGCGCCGATGTGCCCAAGTTCATGGATCAGAGCCGACAATGCGATCCAAGGCAGAAAGCCCAGTCCGTCGTCCAGATAGAACATCAGGGCAGACAGCAGCAAAAAGCCGGGCGACAGGCGGAACTCAGGACGGCGACACATAGTAGGCGGGATCAAGGCGGATATTGTCCTTGAGCACGGTGAAATGAAGGTGAGAGCCCGTGGCGTTTCCGGTGTGTCCCACCAGGGCCACCGTATCGCCGCAGGAGACCTTGTCCCCCTTGCGGACCAGCAGCTTGCTGCAGTGAGCGTAAAAGGTGGCGGCATGGTTGGCATGGTCGATCATCAGATACAGTCCAAACTCATCGCTTTCACCGATGTAGCGCACTGTACCGTCGGCGAAGGCATGGATCTCCGCGCCTTCCGCGGCGGCAATGTCCAGAGCGAGATGAAACTCATTCTTTCCGGAAATGGGGCTCTTCCGGTATTCAAAACCGGAGGTAACGGTCCCGTTTACCGGAACCACCGTTTTCTCCAGGCCGAGATCATAGTATTCATAGCTCACATTGGAGGGCAGGGCCACACCATCCGCGTTATAAGCCTGTGCCACCGCGGTGACCACAGCAGGAGTAGGCTCCGGCTCAGGTTCCGGCTCAGGGGCGGTCTTTTTCACAGCGGGAGCAGTCATCCCTTGTTCCCGCAGGGCGGAGAGTCCATGGGCAGGACTGTCGCTCAGCAGCTCTACCCGAGGCAGCCCCGCGGGATCGGAACCCGTCCCCTGCCCATCGGTGGGCTTCGTTTCCCCCTCAGTCGACCCCAGCATGGCCCGCAGATCGTCAAACACGGTGGCCTTGTCCGCCAAACGGTCAAACACGGCGGACAAATCAGCATCCGAACAGAGCAGATCTCCCAGTGATCGGCTCCACGCCGGAAATACACCCCGTCCGATAAACACCAGCAGAAACAGCAGCAGGCTGGACAACAGCTGCAGCAAACGGCGTCTGTCCCGCCGCTGGGCGTCGTTATGCCGCTTTCCGGTTCCGCTGGCCCGTTGCCTTGTCTCCATGTTCCGTACCCCCTTGTCCATGCAGTTATCATACTGTATGTCAATGGAGGGAACTTTATGCAGGGCAGGATAAAAGCGGAACTAAAAAAGAAAGACACGACCTTCGTCGTGTCTTTCTCTTGGTACGGCTGAAGGGATTCGAACCCCCGACCTTTTGGTTCGTAGCCAAACACTCTATCCAGCTGAGCTACAGCCGCATACTGTCTCTCAACAGCTTGATTATCTTACCACAGGCCGAAGCAAAATGCAACCCCTTTTTTCATATTTTTCAAAAAAATTTTCATAGGCCGACAGAGGGATCTTTCTCCTCTGCCGGCCTTATTTCCTGCCCTGTATCCTATTGCTGCCCTATGGCATAGTAATAGAACATATCATAGTTTTTCCTCGGAAATCATATAGCTTAAAGTCAACAAGCTATCGGCAAAATGCACATTCTCAATCTTTACATTTTCGTAGTTGCCCCGAGGAAGCTCCACATTGGTGAAATTCCAGATACCCTCAACGCCGCAATCCATCAGGGTGGTAAACACGCTCTTCGCCACCGCCGCGGGAACCGTGAGCACCGCCACATCGGGCTTATGCTCCCTCACATATTCCTCCAGCATATCGGCATGGTAAACAGGCACGCCGCCGGCCCGTGTGCCGACCAAAAGCGGATCTACATCAAAGGCCGCGGTCAGCCGGAAGCCGCTGGAACGGAATGGGAAATTTTCAATCAATGCCCGTCCCAAATTGCCCGCGCCCAGAATAATCACCGTGTGGTTATTG
>JAQXJQ010000009.1 GCA_029009035.1 Oscillospiraceae bacterium
ACCTCACCGTGGAGGGCGGCAGCCATGGCGCCGATGTACTTGGTGATCTGATAGATCATGGCGTTCCAGGCCAGATAGGGAACCTTCTCGCCCTTGGCGGCGCGGTCAGAGACCTCGATGGCATCGGAGGTGCCCATCAGGCTCACGAAGCCGCCGCTCTTGGTGCACAGGGCCTTGGCGGTCTTCTTGTCCATGCCCTCGGAGAAGCAGTAGTTGATGACCTCGGCCACGGGCAGAGCGCCGCAGCGGGTGGGAGCCATGGGACCCTCGCCGTCCACAATGCCGTTGCCGTCGATCATGCGGCCCTTCTGGTGGGCAGAGACGGAGATACCGCCGCCGATGTGGCAGACGATGTAGTTGCAGTCCTCGTACTTCTTGCCGATGGACTTGGAGTGCTGAATGGCGGTCTCCTTCAGGTTCAGGGAGTGGAGGTGCATGGTGCGGTACATACCCTTCACGCCGGTCATGCGGGCGATGGGCTGCATCTCATCCACATCGGGGGGGTTGACCACGAAAGCGGGGCAGCCGATCTCCTCGCTGAACTTCTTGGCCAGCTGGGGGCCCAGCTGAGCGGGATGCTGCACGCCGTTGGCGCCGCGGGTGGCATGATCCAGCATGATGTCGTTCATACCGTACACGCCGCCCTCCATGGCCATCAGACCGCCGCCGCGGCCCACAACGGCAGCAACGCCGTCCAGGGACACGCCGCTCTCAGCCAGCAGGTCGCGGATGGTCTTCTCACGATAGGGCAGCTGCTCGCTGATGCCGGGGTACTTGGCCAGCTCGCTGGCATCATGGGCAACATTGGCGGAAAACAGCTTTTCGGTGCCCTCATAGATGGCGATCTTGGTGGAGGTGGAACCGGGGTTGATGGTCAGAATTTTGTATTCACTCATTGTTACAGTTCCTCCAAATTACTTCTTCATGCCGGCGGCACGCACGGCGGAAATGATGATGTTGCCCTTGATCTCGGAGACCGGGGCGCCGCGGGAGCAGTCACAAACGACCTTCTGGAAGCCCTGGAGCATGGGGCCGTAGGCGTCGGCATGGCCGAACTGCTGGATCAGCTTCACGGACACGTTGCCCACGTTCAGGTCGGGCCAGATCACGATGTTGGCCTTACCGGCGACAGCGCTCTCGCGCTTGACCTTCTTGGCGGCCACGGCGGGAACGATGGCGGAGTCCAGCTGGAACTCGCCGTCAATATTCAGGTCGGGACGGCGCTCGTTGGCGATCTCCTTGGCCTTGACCACCTTGTCGATGAGCTCACCGGAACCGGAACCCAGCGTGGAGTAGGACACCATGGCGCAGCGGGGCTCCCAGTCCAGCAGAGCCTTGGCGGTGTCACAGGCGGCAATGGCGATGGAGGCCAGCTGCTCGGGGTTGGGGTTGGTGCACACGGCGGAGTCGCCGATGATCAGCAGAGAACCCTCGCTGCCTTCATAGCCGGGGATGTCGCACAGGCCAATGGAGGAGATCACATCCAGGCCCTCCTGCAGGCCCACGATCATCTGACCGGCCAGGATGACGTCGCCGGTGGTGTTGTCGATGCCGGCGAAGGTGACGTCAGCGTCATCCACGGCCTGCATCACGCAAGCAAAGTACAGGGGGTTTGCCATACGGCGGGCCAGAGCCTTCTCCTTCAGCATACGGCCGGGCTGAGCCACATAACGGGCGATCAGGTCGGCCTTGTAAGCCTCGTCGTTGATGTCCACGATGGTGAACACGCTCTCCTCGTAGCCGCGCTCAGCGCACAGAGCCTTCAGCTCCTCGGCGTTGCCCACCAGAATAGACTCAATGTAGCCATCCTTGGCGCACTCGTAAGCGGCCTGCATCATTTTCTCGTTGGCAGCCTCAGGGAAAGCGACCTTCTGGGGGTTCAGCTTTGCCTTGGCGTAAAAACTATCCAAAACGCTCATGGGTAATTCCTCCTAAATCAAAGTCATTAGTTCAAACGGCGCCAAAGGATATTTGGCGCCGTTTGAAAAAAGTTTTAATTACAGCTCAGCCTCGACCTTGTCGACCAGCTCGCCGATGGTCTTGCAGGCAGCGGCGTCAGCCAGCTGGATCATGACGTCCAGCTCGTTCTCGATCTCGGAGATCAGGCCCACCATCAGCACGGAGGCGCCGGACAGCTCCTCCTTCATGTTGGTGTCGACGGACAGCTCGCTGGCATCCTTGTTGTAGGACATAGCCACCAGCTCAATGATCTTCTCTTCCAGTTCCTTGCGATCCATAGTTATTTACCTCACTTTAAAAGATTTGTTGTGTAAACGAATTATTCCTCGACCAGATCGAACACGACGGTCTTGTAGCCGCCCTCTCTCTGGAAAATAGCGGCCTTCACGGGAACGGGCAGCTTGCCGTTCTCCATGATCTCGGTGCGCTTCTTCTTGCTGAT
>JAQXJQ010000010.1 GCA_029009035.1 Oscillospiraceae bacterium
GGAGACGACGCACTGGAGCAGAGTGGTGGGGACGGCCATGCGCATGGACTGGAGGGCGCTGGCGGGGTGGAAGCGGAACTCCCCGGCGTGAAAGCGAAGCACCTCGTGCCTGCGCAGCATGTAGACCAGCGCGACCGCGGCGGAGAGGGCCTGGGAGATCACGGTGGCGATGGCCGCGCCGGTGACGCCCCAGCGGAAGGCGATGACAAAGAGCATATCCAGCAGGATGTTGGTCACGGAGGACACCAGCAGGAAGTAGAGGGTGGCTTTGGAGTCGCCCAGAGAGCGGAGGATGGCGGAGCAGATGTTGTAGGTAAACTGGAATACCAGGCCGCAGGCGTAGATGCTGAAATAGCTGACGGCGTAGTCCAGATACAGGCGGTTGACATTCAGCCCGTAGACCAGCAGGGGACGGCTGGCGGAGACCCCCACCACCGAGAGCAGCAGGCCCATGCCGATGAGGATGATCATGGAGGTGGACACCGCTCTGCGCATATCCTCATACCGCTTCGCGCCGAAGAGCTGGGCCACCACGATGGCGCTGCCGTTGGACATACCGATGGCCAGGGCCACGAACAGCATGGTGAGCGGGGCGCAGGTGCCCACGGCGGCCAAAGCGTCCTCGCTGACAAAGTTGCCCACGATGATGCCGTCCACAGTGTTGTAAAGCTGCTGCAGGATGTTGCCCACCATCAGGGGCAGCGAAAACAGGAGAAGCTGCTTCCACTCGGTCCCCTGGGTCATATCGCCCGTCCGTGCCAATGGGATCTTCCTCCGTTCCGTTTGGATAGTTACAAAAAAGTATAACAGGGAAATATTTGATTGTAAACCTTTTCTCGCGCAAACGCTGTACAAATTGGGCGGAGATTGTTATAATGCCACTATCAAAACTACCCATCGAGAGGGATATTATGAAGTTCGCCATCTGCACCCTTGGGTGCAAAGTCAATCAGTATGAGACCCAGGCCATGGAGCAGGAGCTGCTGCGGCGGGGTCACAGCCTCACCGCCTTCGACGGCCCGGCCGACGCCTACATCGTCAACACCTGCACCGTCACCGCCGTGAGCGATAAAAAGTGCCGCAACATCATCCGCCGTGCCAGAAAAGGGGCGCCGGAGGCGGTGGTGGCGGTTTGCGGCTGCTATGCTCAGACCGCACCGGAGGCGGTGGCGGAGCTGGGGGCGGATGTGGTGTCCGGCTCCGCGGGGCGCATGGCCTTTCTTGACCATATTGAGGAGCAGCTGAGAGCCCGCCAAAGCCCCATCGTGGATGTGGACGAGGCCCTTCGCCGCCGCAGCTTTGAGCGCCTTCCCGCCGGCGGACAGGCGGGGCGCACCAGGGCCATGCTCAAGGTGGAGGACGGCTGCGTCAACTTCTGCTCCTACTGCATCATTCCCTACGCCCGGGGGCCCATCCGTTCTCTGCCGCTGGAAGAGGCGGTGGAGCAGGCGAAAAAGCTGGCGGAGGAGGGGTATCGGGAGGTGGTGCTCACCGGCATTGAGATATCCTCCTGGGGCCATGACCTGAAAAACGGACAGGACCTGACGGATCTCATTGAGGCGGTGTGTGAGGCGGCGCCCCATCTGCGGGTGCGCCTGGGCTCTCTGGAGCCACGCACCGTCACGGAGGAGTTCTGCCGCCGGGTATCCGTGCTGCCCAACCTCTGCCCCCACTTTCATCTGTCCCTGCAGTCGGGGTGCGACGCCACCCTGAAGCGCATGAACCGGAAGTACGACACACAGCGTTTCTACCGCTCTGTAGAGCTGCTGCGGGAGTATTTCCACGCTCCCGCCATCACCACCGACCTCATCGTGGGCTTCCCCCGGGAGACGGAGGAGGAATTTCAGGAGACGCTGTCCTTCGTCCGAAGATGCGCCTTTGCCGCCATGCACATCTTTCCCTATTCCCGCCGGCCGGGTACTCCCGCCGCCTTCATGGAGGGACAGATCCCCAAGGCGGAGCAGGAGCAGCGGGCCCACCGCGCCGCCGAAGCGGCGGGGGAGATGGAGCGGGCCTACCTGCAAAATCTGGTGGGTACCATCCTCCCCGTGCTCTTTGAGGAGGAAAAAGGCGGCCTCTGGCAGGGACACGCCCCCAACTATGTGGCTGTCCGGGCACCGGGTAAGGACCTGCACAACTGCCTGCGCAGCGTCCGTGTCACCGCGGTGGAAGGAGAAAACCTTCTGGGAGAGATTTGCGAATAAAGCTGAAACGAGCGAGCCTTTCGGCTCGCTCGTATAGATTTATACTTCCATAATGACCGGCAGGATCATGGGATTGCGCTTGGTCGTCTTGTAGAGATAGTTGGACAGATTGCTCTTGATGGTGGACTTGATGGAGGACCAGTCCCGGATGTTGCGGTCCTGGCAGTCGTTCAGTGCCTCCATGGCCACACGACGCAGCTCCTCCATCAGCTCCTCGGACTCCTTCACATAGACGAAGCCGCGGGTGATGATGTCGGGGCCGGAGATGAGCAGACCGTCCTCGGCGGACATGGTGGCCACCACCACGATCATGCCGTCCTGGGCCAGATGCTGGCGGTCGCGGAGCACCACAGCGCCTACATCGCCCACACCGTAACCGTCCACAAACACCTTGCCGGCGGGGACGGTGCCGTTCAGCTTGATCTCCTTGTGGCTCAGCTCAATGACCTTGCCCACATCGCTGATGACGATGTTGCGGGGATCCATGCCCATGCTCTTGGCCAGCTTGGCGTGGGTCTTCAGCATCCGCTGCTCGCCGTGGACGGGGATGAAGTACTTGGGCTTGACCAGGGCGTGGATGATCTTCAGCTCCTCCTGGCAGGCGTGGCCGGACACATGGAGGGGCAGCTCCCGCTCGTTGACCACTTCCGCGTCACGGCGGTACAGCTCGTTGACCACGTTGCCCACGGAGGCCTCGTTGCCGGGGATGGCGGAGGCGGAGATGATGACCCGGTCGCCGGCCTGAATGTCCACCTGGCGGTGGGTGTTGAAGGCCATGCGGGTGAGGGCGGACATGGTCTCGCCCTGGCTGCCGGTGGTGATGATGCACACCTTGTCCTTGGGCAGGCCCTTGATCTGGTTGATGTCGATGAGGGTACCGGCGGGGATCTGCATATAGCCCAGCTCGGTGGACACTCTCATGGCGTTCTCCATGGAGCGGCCGGTGACCGCCACCCTGCGGCCGTACTTTGCCGCCACGTTGATGATCTGCTGGATGCGGTCGATGTTGGAGGCAAAGGTGGTGATGATGATGCGCTGGTCGCAGCCGCGGAACAGCGCCTCGAAGGAGGCGCCCACGCTGCGCTCGCTCTTGGTGTAGCCGGGACGCTCCACATTGGTGGAGTCGCACAGCAGAGCCAGAACGCCCTCCTTGCCCAGCTCGCCCAGACGGGTCAGGTCGGCCATACCGCCCTGAATGGGGGTGGGGTCGATCTTGAAATCGCCGGTGTGGACGCACACGCCCAGGGGGCAGCGGATGGCAAAGGCCACCGCGTCGGCGATGGAGTGGTTGATATGGATGAATTCCACGGTGAATTTGCCGGCGCGTACGGTCTCGCCCGCCTCGCAGGTGATCATCTTCACCTTGTCCGCCAGGCGGTGCTCCTCCAGCTTCAGCTTGATGAGTCCGGCGGACATCCGGGTGGCGTAGATGGGGACGTTCACATCCCGCAGCAGGTAGGGGATGGCGCCGATGTGATCCTCGTGACCGTGGGTGATGAAGATGCCGCGGATGCGGTCGCGGTTCTGGATGAGGTAGGAAAAATCGGGGATGACCACATCAATGCCGTACATATCGTCGTCGGGGAAACCCATACCCACATCCACGATGATGATGTCGCTGCCGTACTCATAGACGGTGAGGTTCTTGCCGATCTCGTTCAGACCGCCCAGAGAGATGATTTTCAGTTTTTCTGCCATAATGACTCCTTTCGTTGATCGCAGACAAATTTGCGCATGACAACAAAAGACGAGTATGATGACCTCGCCGGTTTGCTGTCGATGTACGGCAAAGACGCCCAGAAAGGCGGAGAAACCCTCCGCGTTTCCCATAGGCGGCGGGGAATGCGGTCACCCTGTTCCATGGCCCTGTATCGCCGTGGATGCGGGGACACACCGCTCCTATGCCCGGTCTGTCATTGCCTCTATTGTGAAGTGCCGCAGCACTTTACGCCAAACTGCAGCCGCTCGACCCCTTTGGGGAGCGGATCGCCCATAGTATAGCACTTTTTTTTCAAAAAGTACAGAGGCTTTTGTCGAAAGCCCGAAAAGGGAACGGCAGACCCCCAAAATGGCAGGTCTGCCGGGAAGCTCAGAAATGGAGGACGCCCAGATGCTCCAGCAGGATCTTGACACCCAGCAGGATGAGCACCGCGCCGCCGAAAAACTCGGCCTTGGACTTAACCCGGGTGCCGAACACATTGCCGATCTTGACGCCCGCGGCGGAGATGAGGAAGGTGCACAGGCCGATGGCCAGGGCGGCGGCAAGGATATTGACCCGGAGGAAGGCGAAGGTCACGCCCAGAGCCAGCGCGTCGATGGAGGTGGCGACGGCCAGCATCAGCATGGTGGCGAAGGACAGGGAGGGGTCGGCGTCCTCCGACTCTTTG
>JAQXJQ010000011.1 GCA_029009035.1 Oscillospiraceae bacterium
GAATTTGGTGGTGAGTACTTATGACGGAAATCACTTTGTTTTACGCAACAAATAACAAAAACAAACTACATAATATGTACTATAGGCTAAAAGATTATCCAATAAAAATACTTTCACCCAACGATGTGGACATTCATTTGGAAATTGATGAAAATGGGAAAACTGCTATAGAAAATGCGTTACTTAAGGCAACGGCGTATTATAAAGTTTTGAATATGCCAGTTATTGCAGGTGATTCAGGGCTGTATATTGATGGATTGAGTATAGAAAAGCAGCCTGGACTATATGTTAGAAGAGTTGCTGGTAAAGTTCTCTCGGATGATGAAATGATAGATTATTATGCAAGTCTTGCAAAAAGTACAGCGAATGATTGCTTTATTCATTATTTTACAGGTATTGCGTTAATCACAAATGAAGGAACATTCACTAAAGAAATAAAAGATTCTCCACTTAAACTATCTTCTATCCCAAATTCAAATAGAAAGCACAAAGGAAATCCTTTAGATGTAATCTCTTTAGTTGAAGATGGTAGGTATTTTAATGACTTAAGTGATGAAGAAAGAGTTGCATTAGATAAAAAAGGAGAACAAGAATTCACGGATTTTATTGTTAGTAATGTAATGAAATAAATTACAAATTTGTCGTTCTGTTAAACGGACTTCATCCGAGCAAGGTGGAGTCCGTTTTCGTCATTTCAACGAAGGATTTCGATTTAGAACCTAAAGCAACAACAAACGGAAAAGGGAAAACACGGCGGTTTTCTTGATTTTTACGCGTGTTTGATGTAAACTGAGCGGTAGACTATGATGAGGGGGTCTCGCCATGACATACAGCTTTACCCAATATGAGCAGAGCGCGGACTACATCCGCGGAAAACTGAACGGCTTTGTGCCCAGGGTGGCCATGGTGCTTGGCTCCGGCCTCGGCTTTCTGGGTGACACGGTGGAAGACTCCATTGCGATCCCCTATGGCGACATCCCCCACTTCAAGGCCTCTACCGCCCCCGGGCACAAGGGGCAGCTGGTATTCGGCGTCCTGTCCGGGCAGAGGGTCGCGGTGATGCAGGGCCGGGTGCACCACTACGAGGGCTACTCCTATGAGGAGGTCTCCTACGCCGTGCGGGTACTGCGGCTTCTGGGGTGTGACACCCTCATCGTCACCAATGCCGCGGGATGCGTCAACACCCGGTGGAGCGCCGGCGAGCTCATGCTCATCACCGACCACATCAAGCTCTTCTCCGAGTCCCCTCTCCGGGGCGAAAACCTGCCGGAGTTCGGCGTGCGCTTCCCCGACGCCTCCCGGCTGTACACCCCCCGGCTGCAGGAGGTGGCCCGCAAGGCGGCGCAGAAGCTGAACATCCCCCTGCGGGAAGGGGTCTATATGTACTTCCACGGCCCCCAGTATGAGACCCCCGCAGAGATCCGGGCCGCTCGGGTGCTGGGCGCCGACGCCGCGGGTATGTCCACCGCCCCCGAGGTCATCGCAGCCGGCCACTGCGGTATGGAGGTGCTGGGCTTCTCCCTGCTGTCCAATATGGCGGCGGGCATTCTGGATCAGCCCTTGTCCGAGCAGGAGGTGCTCCGGGCCGCCGAAAATGCCAGGCACCAATTCTCCGCTCTGGTTCTGGAGTGCCTCGCAGGGCTTTAAATTTTTGAAAAGGAGCACACTATGTCTGTTCTGTTCACCAATGTCACCGCCCTGCTCATGGACGGCGATTTCACCACGCTGAAACACGGCTATGTCTCCACCGCGGGCACAGACATCGCCTATGTGGGCAGCGAAAAGCCGGAGGGTCCCTTTGACCGGGTCATCGACTGCACCGGCAAGGTGATGATGCCCGGCTTTGTCAACGCCCACACCCATGTCCCCATGACCCTCATGCGGGGATACGGCGGCGGCCACGACCTGCAGACCTGGCTCCACCGGTATATCTTCCCCGCCGAGGCCAAGCTGGACGACCGGGCCGTGGCCGCGGGGACCGCGCTGGGACTGGCGGAGATGATCGCCTCCGGCGTCACCTGCATCGCCGATATGTACGCCCACACCGACGCCATCGCCCGGGAGGTCCTGAACTCCGGCATCAGCGCCAACCTCTCCTGCGGCGGCGTGTATTTCGGCGCCCCGGAGGATTTCTCCCCCGACACCTGCAGCGATTGCAAAAACCAGGCCCACATCACCGAGCTGTGGCACGGGGAGGGGAACGGTCAGCTGCTGGTGGACGCCTCCATCCACGCAGAGTACACCTCCTGCGTTCCCCTGTGGGAATGGATGGCGGATTTCGCCCGCACCCACGGCCAGCGGATGCATGTGCATGTATCCGAGACCCGCTCGGAGCACGAGGAATGTCTGGCGCGCCACGGCATGACTCCCATCCGGGTCCTGGACCGCTGCGGCGTGTGGGACAACGGCGGGATCGCCGCCCACTGCGTCTATACCGACGGGGAGGATTGGGCCATCATGTCCGAAAAGGATGTGTTTGCCGTCCATAACCCCTACTCCAACCTGAAGCTGGGCTCCGGCATCGCCCCCATCCCCGCCATGGCAAAGGCCGGCGTGGGCATTTGTCTGGGCACCGACGGCATGAGCTCCCACAACAGCGCGGACCTCTTTGCGGACATGAAGCTGGCCGCCGCCCTCCACTGCGGAGCCGCCTGCGACCCCACCGCCATGTCCGCCCGGCAGGTGCTGGAGATGGCCACCGTCAACGGCGGCAAAGCCCTGGGCCGAAAGACCGGCGCCATCCTCCCCGGCTATGCCGCCGACCTCATCCTGGTGGACTTTGAAGCCCCCAACCTCGTCCCCTGTCACGACATCGCCGAAAACCTGGTGTATGCCGCCCACGGCTCCAATGTGGTCATGAATATGGCCCGGGGCAAGGTCATATATGAAAACGGGACCTTCCTCACGCTGGATCTGGACCGCATCCGGCACGAGGTGCGCACCTACGCGCTTCCCCTGATTTTTTAACTCCGGTGAAAGGTTGATACTATGTCTAATCCCTCACAGAAAAAGAACTCCTTTTTCGGCGGAGCGGCCATTCTGACCGCCAGCATCATTGTGGTAAAGCTCATCGGCGCCCTGTTCAAGATCCCCCTGGGCAACATCATCAGTGAGGCCGCCTTTGCCGATTTCAACACCGCATACTACATTTACTCCCTGCTCATCATCATCTCCACCGGCGGTCTGCCGGTGGCTCTGTCCAAAATGGTGTCCGAGGCCAACGCCCTGGGCCGGGGCAACCAGATCCGCAAGGTGTTCCGGGTCGCTATGGCGGCATTCTGCACCATGGGCATCATCACCATGCTGGTCATGCTGCTCTTCCCCCGCCAGCTGGCAGACCTGATGAACAACTCCCACAGCTATTACTGCATTCTGGCGCTGGCTCCCGCCCTGTTCTTCATCTGCCCCCTCTCCGCCCTGCGCGGCTACTTCCAGGGCCACTCCCTCATGACCCCCACCGCCGTCTCCCAGATCATTGAGGCGGCCTGCAAGCTGGTGTTCGGCCTCTCCCTGTCCGCCTACATGGTGTCCCGGAACATGGAGGAGTCCATCACCGCCAGCGGCGCCATCATCGGCGTCACCATCGGCAGCGCTCTGGCCATGTTCTATGTGATGTTCTGCCATCACCGCCATGCCTCCCGGCTCCCCCGCTTTCACGACACCCCCGACTCCACCCGTTCCATCCTCTCCACCCTGCTGAAGCTGGCCGTGCCCATCACCCTGGGCGCCTCCGCCATGGCGCTGGCCAACCTGCTGGACACCAGCATCATCTTCGGCCGGCTCCAGTCCGGCGCCGGTTTCAGCGAGATGGAGTCCCGCATCCTGAAGGGGATTTACGACAAGGCCCTCACCCTCTACAACCTCCCCTCCGCCTTTATGATCCCCCTCACCGCCAGCGTCATCCCCGCGGTTTCCGCCGCCCGCGCGGTGAAGAACTACGACGAGGGCGCCCGCATCAGTGAGACCGCCCTGCGCACCACCGCGCTGTTCGCCTTCCCCGCCGGCATCGGTCTGAGCGCCCTCAGCACCCCCATTATCCGCCTGCTCTACCCCGGCACCAATGTGGAGCTGGCCGGCGGTATGCTGCGCACCCTGGGCATTGCCTCCATCTTCGTGTGCATCATGCTCATCTGCAACTCCATCCTGCAGGCCCACCGCCTGGTCACCATCCCCATGACCACCACCATCGTGGGCTGCGTGTTCAAGATCATCGTCATCTACATTCTGGCGGGGATCCCCTCCATCAACATCAAGGGCGGTCCGGTGAGTACCGTCACCTGCTTCGGCATCATCGCCCTGCTGGACCTCATTATCATTAAGCGCTCCCTCCCCCGCTCCCTCAGCTATGTCCGCGCCTTCCTGAAGCCCGGCCTGTCCGCCCTCCTGATGGGCGCCGCCGCCGCCGCGGTCTACGGTCTGTCCTCCGCCATGCTCCTGAAGGCGGACGCCTTCCGTACCCTCGCCGCCGACGGTCAGGCCTTCATGCTCACCAGAACGGGCAACGCCCTTGCCACCATGGCCGCCATCGGCGTCGGCGTCATCGTCTACGCCGCCCTCATTCTTCTCACCCGGGCCATCTCCAAAGACGATCTGGCCCTCATGCCCAAGGGCGACAAGATCGCGAAACTGCTCCATATCCGGTGATTGGCGGCAAAAAAGCGTAAAAAGCCCATAAACTCAAGAAATAATTCTTGCACAGCAGGTGAAAATATGGTAAATTTACTAAGCAAAGAGCATTACGATGTGGATGACCTGAAGAAGATCGTTGCCATTCTCCGCGCTCCCGGCGGCTGCCAGTGGGACGGAGAGCAGACTCACCAATCCATCCGGCGGAATTTTCTGGAAGAGGCCTACGAAGTGGCCGAAGCCATTGACGAAAATTCCGAAGAGCATCTGAAGGAGGAGTTGGGCGATGTCCTTCTGCAGGTCGTATTTCATGCCTCTATCGAGGAGGACGCCGGTCA
>JAQXJQ010000012.1 GCA_029009035.1 Oscillospiraceae bacterium
TACCTTTGAGCTACGCTCCAAGTTCATCAAGCATGTGCGCGATTTCCTGGACAGCCGCGGCTTTATGGAGGTGGAGACCCCCGTTCTGAACACCATCTCCGGCGGTGCTACCGCCCGCCCCTTTATTACCCATCACAATACGCTGGACATTGATATGTATATGCGTATCGCCACCGAGCTGCATCTGAAGCGCCTCATCGTGGGCGGCCTGGAGCGCGTGTATGAGGTGGGCCGCATTTTCCGCAATGAGGGCATGGACACCAAGCACAACCCCGAGTTCACCTCTGTGGAGTTGTACCAGTCCTATGCCGATTTCAACGACATGATGGATCTCTTTGAGGCGCTGCTTTCCGAGGCCGCCCAGAAGATCCTGGGTCCCTATCAGGTGGAGTGGCAGGGCGAGCAGATCGACCTGACCCCCGGTTGGCCCCGTTTGACCATGGCCGAGGCCGTCAAGCAGTATACCGGCTTAGACTTCATGGCCGTTTCCGACGACGCCGAGGCTGTGGCTCTGGCTGCCGGCATCGGTGTGGAGCTGCCCAAGACCGCTCCCGCCACCTGGGGCAACGCGCTCTACGAGGTGTTTGACCAGCGGGTGGAGGAGAAGCTCATTCAGCCCACCTTCATCACCATGCATCCCGTGGATGTCTCTCCGCTGGCAAAGCGTTCTCCTGCCGATCCCCGTCTCACCGAGCGCTTTGAGCTGTTCATCTGCCACAGTGAGATGGGCAACGCCTTCTCCGAGCTGAACGATCCCATTGATCAGCGTCAGCGCTTTCAGAAGCAGGTGGAACTGCGGGAGAACGGCGACGAAGAGGCCGGCATGATGGACGAGGACTTCCTCACCGCCCTGGAGTACGGTATGCCCCCCACGGGCGGTCTGGGCATCGGCATTGATCGCTGCGTCATGCTGCTGACCAACAACGACTCCATCCGTGAGGTTTTGCTGTTCCCGACCATGAAGCCTCAGGACTGACAAATTTATGAATTGGCGTAAGGCGTTTTCAAAACCTTACGCCAATTTCAATATTTCCGGTATATCGGAGGTGCCGGCAATGGCAGAAAAGATCACAAGCCGCACAAATCCCCTTGTGGGACGGGTAAGGAAACTGAATGAAAAGCGATCCCAGCGCCGTGAAGAAGGCGTTTTCTGCGGCGAAGGGCCCAAACTTCTGGCTGAAGCGCTGAAGTGGGGCGGCGAAGTAGAGACCGTCATCTGTGCCGAGGGCTTCTCTCTGCCCCCACTGCCGGAGCGTACCCGTGTGGTGGAAGTCCCCGCTGCGCTGCTGAGTTCCATGGCCGATACCCAGACCCCTCAAGGCGTCATCTTTATCTGCCGGGGGAGATCCCTTGCTCTGCCGGAACAGCTGGAGGGCAAGCGGTACCTTCTGCTGGACGGCGTGCAGGACCCGGGAAATGTGGGTACCGTCTGGCGTACTGCCGACGCCTTTGGCGCCGATGGACTGATCCTCTGCGGCAGCTGCGCCGACCCCTGGAGCCCGAAGACGGTCCGTGCCACCATGGGCGCGGTGTTCCGCCTCCCGGTGTGGGAGACCACGCTGGAGCTGGCCCGGGAACGGCTGCTGCAGGCCGGCATCCCCATGTATGCCACCGCCCTGCGGGAAGATACCGTGGATGTGCGGGATGTTTCGCTGTCTTGTGCGGCAGTGGTCATCGGCAGCGAGGGAAGGGGCGTGTCCCAGACCGCTCTCGACCTGTGTGAGAAGACCGTGAAGATCCCCATGCGGGAGCGATGCGAGTCCCTCAACGCCGCGGTGGCAGCCAGCGTGGTCCTGTGGGAGATGGCCAGGGGAATGTGAATTCGCCTTTTTGCGGCGAATGGTGTCGAAAAAAGGGGAAAAGAGGGTGAGTTTGTGTCAAACCTGAAATATTGGCTGTGGCTGACCGGGCGAAAGGGCCTTGCCGGTCAGGCAGGGATGCGGGTGCTTGCGCACTTTGGCTCTCCCGAGCAGGCTTTTTTCTCCGATGAGGGGGAATATCGCATGATCCCGGGGGTGTCTGACGCCGCCTGCCGCTCCCTCTGCGACAAATCCCTGGCAGAGGCCGACCGCATTCTGGGCGATTGCGACCGGCTGGGCATTCGCGCGGTGACCATGCAGGACTCCGTCTATCCCGAGCGCCTGGCCGCCATTCATCAGCCGCCTATGGTCCTTTATATGAAAGGAAAGGCGGTAAACTTTGACGAGGAGGCTGCCGTTGCCATTGTAGGCACCAGAGACGCCACCCCTTACGGAGAGTGGTGTGCAGGTATGCTGTCCACCCAGCTTGTGCGCAGCGGCGCCTTGATCGTCAGCGGAATGGCCGAAGGGATCGACGCCGCAGCCGTGCGCGGAGCGCTGAGGGCAGGAGGCAGGATCGCCTGTGTGCTGGGCGGAGGGATCGATGTGGTTTATCCCCGCAAACATCGGGAACTCTATGAAGACGTGGCGGCCGCGGGCGTTCTGATTTCTGAATACCCGCCCGGAACCGAGCATATGGGGCGGCATTTCCCTGTGCGCAACCGCATTATCAGCGGCCTTTCCGTGGGTGTGATCGCGGTGGAGAGCCGGGCCTTTGGCGGCACCATGCATACTGTGGGCCATGCCCTTGAGCAGGACCGGGAACTGTTCGCCGTGCCCGGCCCCATCGGTGCTCCCACCAGCGAGGGGACCAACCGGCTCATTCAGGAGGGGGCGGCCAAGCTCATTTTGAACGCGGACGATGTGGTATGCGAGCTCATTGACCGATTTCCAAATCGCCTGCGCCGCAAGGCTTTGCCGCCTCTGGAGCAGGATGTGCCCAGACCGGCGGAGACGGGGGAAGGACAGACATCTTCCACTGTGCCTGTCGAAACGCCGCGGGAAAAAGAGGTTGACAGACAGCCGCAGGTAGAATATATTGACTGGCAGGAATGTAAAACAAAGCTGACAGATGACCAGTTTGCCGTTTTGGCGGCGCTGGGCGAGAAGGCGATGCGCTCCGATGACCTCATTGAGGCGTCGCAGATCCCGGCCCGCCGTGTTCTCTCCGCACTCACCATTCTGCAGGTGCAGGGTTATGTGGCGCAGGAAAAGGGAAACCTGTTTCGTGCCGCTGTCAGACTGAAAATGGAGTAATGTTTATATGGCTAAGACAAATCTGGTGATCGTGGAGTCACCTGCCAAAGCAAAGACCATCAGCAAATATCTCGGCCCGGGCTATCAGGTCAAGGCTTCCGCCGGCCATGTGCGGGATCTGCCCAAGAGCAAGCTGGGCGTGGATCTGGACACCTTTGAGCCGGATTACCAGGACATCAAGGCAAAGTCCGAAACCGTGGCGGAGCTGCGCAAGGCGGCCAAAGCCAGCGAGAAAGTGTACCTCGCCACCGACCCTGACCGCGAAGGCGAAGCTATTTCCTGGCACCTGCAGTCGGTTCTGGGCGTTCCCGCATCCAAGACCTGCCGCGTCACCTTCAACGAGATCACCCAGAAGGTGGTCACCGAGTCCATTGCCTCCCCCAGGGAGATCGACCGGGATCTGGTGGACGCGCAGCAGGCCCGCCGCGTGTTGGACCGTATCGTGGGCTACCAGCTCTCTCCGCTGCTGTGGAAGAAGATCCGCCGCGGTCTGTCCGCGGGTCGTGTCCAGTCCGTTGCCGCCCGCCTGGTGGTGGAACGGGAGGAGGAGATCGGAAAGTTCCGGCCCAGGGAGTACTGGTCCATCACCGCCGACCTCAGCCGTCTCGCCCCCAATATAGGCGGCTTTCAGGCGGAATTCTACGGCAGGGAAAAGAAAATGGAGCTGGGCAGCGCCGACGAAGTGCAGGCTGTTGCAGACGCTGTAAAGCAAGATACCTTCCGGGTCACCGCTGTAAAGCGGCAGGACCGCAACCGCAATCCCGCGCCTCACTTTATCACCTCCAGCCTCCAGCAGGAGGCTTCCCGCAAGCTGAACATGACCCCCGGCCGCACCATGTCCATCGCCCAGCAGCTCTATGAGGGCGTTGACATTGAGGGCGAGGGTACCGTGGGTCTCATCACCTATATGCGTACCGACTCTCTGCGCATCTCCGATGAGGCGGTCGCCGCCGCCACGGAGCTGATCGCCAGCCGGTACGGCAAGGCGTATTGTCCCGCCTCTCCCCGCCGCTATAAGACCAAGGGCGGCGCGCAGGACGCTCATGAGGCGATCCGTCCCTCCAATGTCAATCTGATCCCCGAGGATATCAGGAAGAGCCTTACCAATGAGCAGTACCGCCTGTACAAGCTGATCTGGAGCCGTTTTCTGGCCAGCCAGATGGCCTCTGCCGTCTATGACAGCGTGAGCATCGAGGTGGAGTCCGCGGGATACCAGTTCCGTGCCAACCACTCCGCTCTCAAGTTCTCCGGCTTTACCGCCGTGTACGAGGAGAGCCGGGATGACGAGGAGGAGGCGCCCCAGTCTCCGCTGCCCGACCTGAAGCAGGGGGAGAGCCTGAAGCTGAATGACATCTCCGGCGACCAGCATTTCACCCAGCCTCCCGCCCGCTTTACCGAGGCCACCCTTATCAAAGCGCTGGAGGAAAAGGGGATCGGCCGTCCTTCCACCTACGCCCCCACCATCTCCACCATCCTCAGCCGTGAGTATGTGGTGAAAGAGGGAAAATATCTCCGCCCCACGCCGCTGGGCGAAGTGGTCACCAATTTCATGATCGAGCGTTTCCCGGACATCGTGGACAGCGAGTTTACTGCCCAGATGGAGAGCCGCCTGGACGAGGTGGAGGCGGGCAAGATCCAGTGGAAACAGATCCTGAAGGACTTCTACCGCGACTTTGACGCCGAACTGCGCAAGGCCGAGGCCGATCTGGAAGGCGTTCACATCAAGGTGCCCGATGAGGTCTCTGAGGAGATCTGCCCCCAGTGCGGCAAAAATCTGGTCATCAAGTCCGGTCGTTTCGGCCGTTTTCTGGCCTGCCCCGGCTGGCCCGAGTGCGATTTCACCATGCCTCTGGTGGTGGAGATGCCCGGTAAGTGCCCCGCCTGCGGCAGCCGTCTGTTCAAGCGCACCGGAAAAAGCAAGAAGAACGGAAAGCAGTATACCTACTATTGCTGTGAAAAGGGCAAGGAATGCCCCTGGCGCGGCGTCGGCGTCGACGGCCGCGTGATCGAGGGCTTTATGACCTTCGACGTCCCTGTGAAGGACAACTGTCCGGTGTGCGGCCAGACCATGTTCAAGAAGTCCGGCAAGGGCTATAAGCGGCCCTACTGCATCAATGAGAAGTGCTCCAACTTCACCCCTGAGGAGAAGCGGGGAGGCTACCAGAAGAAGACCGTGACCGCCGCCGAAGGGGAGCAGGCGGAAAGCGCAAAGAAGGAAACCGCCAAGAAAGCGCCTGCCAAAAAGACGGCGTCCAAAACTGCGGCAGCCAGGAAGAGCACAGCAGGAGCAAAGAAGAGCGCCTCCGAAAAGACCTCTGCCAAAACCGGAAGCGCCGGGAAGAAAAAGGCGGAGTGATCTGCCTGATACGAGGATATGTGCATGAATGTTACTGTAATTGGGGCGGGACTTGCCGGCTGCGAAGCCGCGTGGCAGCTGGCCCAGCGGGGGATCACCGTCACCCTGCGGGAAATGAAGCCTCAGAAAATGACGCCTGCTCACCACAGCGCGGGCTTTGCGGAGTTGGTTTGTTCCAACTCTCTGCGCTCCGACCAGCTGGAAAACGCGGTGGGACTGCTGAAAGAGGAGCTGCGCCGCTGCGGCTCCCTCATTCTTCGCTGCGCCGACGCCACTCGTGTGGAGGCGGGCGGAGCGCTGGCTGTTGACCGTGAGGGCTTTTCTGCCGCGGTCACCGAGGCCATCCGCAATCACCCCAACATCACCGTGGTGGAGGGCGAAGTGTGCGAGATCCCCGAGGGCGAAGTCATCATCGCCAGCGGTCCGCTGACCTCTGACACCCTCTCCGCCCAAATCGCGAAACTGTTTCCCGATGACAGCTATCTGAACTTCTTTGACGCCGCTGCCCCCATCGTCACCTTTGAGAGCATCGACATGGAGCACGCCTGGTTTGCCTCCCGCTATGACCGGGGCACGGCGGACTACATCAACTGCGCCATGAGCAGGGAGGAGTACCTGGCCTTCTGGAAGGAGCTGTGCGCCGCGCAGGAGGCGGACGTCCATGGGTTTGAGGACAGCCGGGTCTTTGAGGGCTGTATGCCCGTGGAGGTCATGGCGCGCAGGGGAGAGCAGACCCTCTGCTTCGGCCCCCTGAAGCCCAAGGGCCTTGCCGATCCCAAAACCGGGAAAGAACCCTATGCCGTGGTGCAGCTGCGCCGGGATAATGCTCAGGGGACCCTCTATAATATCGTGGGCTTCCAGACCCATCTGAAATGGGGGGAGCAGAAGCGGGTATTCTCCATGATCCCGGCTCTGAACCATGCGGAATATGTGCGCTACGGTGTGATGCACCGCAATACTTACCTCAATTCCCCCCGGCTGCTGGACCGCTACTACCGGGTCAGGGGCAATGAGCGCATCACCTTTGCCGGCCAGATCACCGGTGTGGAGGGCTATGTGGAGTCCACTGCCTCCGGCTTCCTTGCCGGCGTGGAGCTGGCGCGCAGATTGAAGGGCGAGGGATGCGCCGACTTCCCCAGAGAGACCGCCATCGGCGCTTTGGCCCTCTATGTGAGCAACGAGAGCGTGACTCAGTTCCAGCCCATGAATATCAATTTCGGCATCATGCCCCCGCTGGGCCATAAGGTCAAGGGAAAAAGAAATAAGAACGCGGAGCTGTCTGTGCGGTCACTGGCCATCATCGACGAGCTTTGCGGGACACTGTGACAGGAGGCAGCGATATGAAGATCATTGTAGACGCCATGGGCGGCGACAACGCCCCCCATTCCAATGTGCGCGGCGCGCTGTTGGCAGCCAAGGAATACGGCGTGGAGATCGTTCTGGTGGGACGGGGAGAGGAGATCCTCTCCGTGCTCCATGAGGACGGCCTCAACGAGCTGCCCGCCGGTGTGGAGATCTGCCACGCGGATCAGGGGGTGGAGATGTGCGACAACCCCGCTACCGCATTCAAAGAGAAGAAGGACTCCTCCCTCACCATCGGCCTTAATATGGTGAAGAACGGGGAGGGCGACGCTTTTGTGTCCGCCGGCTCCACCGGAGCGCTGCTCTCCGGCGCGACCCTGCTCACCAAGCGGATCAAGGGCATCCGCCGCGCCGCTATGGCCCCTGTGATCCCCACCGGTGCAGGTGGTGCGGTGCTCATTGACTGCGGCGCCACTGCGGAGTGTACGCCCGAGTTCCTGCTGCAGTTTGCCTTTATGGGCAGCTACTATGCCGAGCGGGTCCTTGGCCGTCCCGAACCCAAGGTCGGCCTGCTGAACATCGGCGCGGAGCCCTCCAAGGGCACCGACCTCCAGCGGGAGGCCTATGTGCTTCTGAAGAAAGCAGGGGACGAAGGGCGCATCAATTTTGTGGGCAATGTGGAGGCCCGGGAGGCCGTGGAGGGCGCCGTGGATGTCATCGTGGCCGACGGTTATTCCGGCAATATTTTCCTCAAGGCTGTGGAGGGTGCGGGCCTGTTTCTGGGCCGGGAGATCAAGAAGATGTTCCTCAAGAGCGTCAAGACCAAGATCGCCGCACTGCTCATGAAAAATGAGATCAAGCAGTTCAAAAAGCTCATGGATGCCGGAGAGGTAGGCGGTACCGCCCTGCTTGGTATCTCCCGCCCGGTCATCAAGGCCCACGGGTCCTCCAACGACTATGCCATCAAAAATGCCATTCGGCAGGCCATCGAATTCAGCAAATCCGGCATTATTGAGGACATTTCCGAAAATGTGGAGCATATGCGCCTTCCTGTCCGCGCTGCCGGCGGCAGTGCCGAGTAAGTAAATTATTCCAAAAGATACTTGACAGTTTGGCGGTTAGTACCTATTATGGGTGAGTACCATAACCCCATAAAAAGGAGGTGCGTTGCATTATGTTTGAAAAACTCTGTGCGCTGATTGCCGATCAGTTCGGCATCGATGCTGATACTGTCACTGCTGACACTACCTTCGTGGACGATCTGGGTGCCGATTCCGTGGATCTGATCGACCTGTCCATGGCCATCGAGGACGAGTTCGGTGTCGGTGAGATGAACGAGGAGGACCTGACGAGCATTGTTACCGTGGGTGACCTGCTCAAGTATCTGCAGGACCACATTGACGATTGACTTGAGGGAAAGCTCCGCTGAGTAGGCGGAGCTTTCTTTTCGGAGGGCTTTATGAGAGAATTGGAAGAAAAGCTGGGACATCATTTCCGAAATATCGCGCTGCTGGAGCACGCCATGACCCACAGCTCCTATGCCAATGAGCACCGTTCCTCCGGCATTACCAGCAATGAGCGGCTGGAGTTTCTGGGCGACTCTGTTTTGGGCATGGTGGTGGCGGAGCATCTGTTTGCCACCCACCCCAATATGCCCGAGGGGGAACTGACCCGCACCAGAGCCGCTCTGGTATGCGAGGGAAGCCTTTATGAGGTGGCCCGTATTCTGAATTTGGGCCGCTATCTCCGCTTGGGCAAGGGCGAGGATGCCGGCGGTGGCCGTGAGCGCCCTTCTATTCTGGCCGACGCTACCGAAGCAACTCTGGCCGCGGTCTATCTGGACGGCGGCATGGAGGCGGTAAAGCCCATCATCCGCACATTTATCCTGGATAAGGAGACGGAGAAGGCCGTGGATCGGGACTATAAAACCGCGCTGCAGGAACTGGCGCAGCGCAGCCCGGGTCAGAGCGTCTCTTACCGTCTGGCGGGCGAAAGCGGACCTGACCATGCGCGGGTGTTCACCATGGAGGTCTCCGTGGGCGGCTGCGTGGTGGGGATCGGCCGAGGCCGCAGCAAAAAAGAAGCGGAGCAGATGTCCGCCAAAGCCGCACTGGAGAAACTGGACGGCTGAACAGAAAAAGAAGGCGCGTCCCGACGGTTTTCCGCCGGGACGCGCTTGTATTGCCGGAAAAAACTTGGTATAATATATAAAATCACCGCAGGGAAGGAGGGACTGCCATGGATGCCCCCATTTACCACCTCGACAAGGTCGTCAAAGCAAAGCAGGAGGATATGGAGGATTTTGACGGCCCTCTCGACCTCATTCTCCATCTGCTGAGCAAGAACAAGATCGAGATCCGCGATATCCGGATCTCCGAGCTGCTGGACCAGTATCTGGAGTGGATGGAGCGCCGTGAGGAGCTCAATCTGGAGATCGCCAGCGAGTTTGTCACCATGGCTGCCCACCTGGTCTATATCAAGACCCGTATGCTGCTCTCCATCGACGATGAAGAGGCCGCCAGTGAGATGGAGCTGCTGATGGCGGCGCTGGAGCAGCATCAGCACCATGAGAGCTATCTGAAGATCAAAACGGTGTCGGAGTCCTTGGGCCGCCGCTATGAGTATGGGCGGGATTACCTCACCAAGCAGCCCGAACCGATGAAAACAGACCGGACCTATCAATATGTCCATGAGCCTGCGGATCTGCTCTCTGCCATGCAGGCCACGCTGGAGCGTGTGGAAAACAAGCTGCCCCCGCCTGTGCGGGCCTTTGAGGGCATCGTGGGCCATGAGCCCTATCCCGTGGCTGACAAGGCCAGGGATATTCTGGACCGCCTGATCCAGATGGGTGTGACCCGGTTCAGAGCCCTGTTCAAAACCAGCCGCAGCCGTTCCGAGGTGGTGGCCACCTTCCTGGCCATTCTGGAGCTGTGCAAGGCCAGCCGGATCCATCTGGCCGGAACTGCAGAGGACTGTACCGTCACCAGCACCGTGGATGACAGCGAAGAAGAGCTGGACATCACGGTGGATACATACTGAAAGGAGGGTATCTGATTGGAACTGAAGGAATTGGAAAGCGCCATTGAGGGTATCCTTTTTGCAGCGGGAGATCCCGTTCCTGCCGAGCGCATCTGCTTTGCGCTGGAGCAGGACAGGGAAACGGTGGACAATGTCTGCCAGAGCCTTGCCGACCGGTACGGCTATGAGCGGCGGGGCATTCGCCTGGTAAAGCTGGAAAACAGCTGGCAGATGTGTTCTGCGCCGGAGTACGCGCCCCACATCCGAAAGACACTGGAGAGCCGAAAACCCGCCAAGCTGTCCCAACCGGCACTGGAGGTCCTGTCCATCATCGCCTATTTCCAGCCGGTGACCCGCGCGTATATCGAACAGATCCGCGGTGTGGACAGTTCTTATACCGTGGGGCTGCTGCTGGAGCGTGATCTGATCTGTGAGGCGGGCCGATTGTCCGTACCCGGCAGGCCCATGCAGTTCAAGACCACCAAGAACTTCCTGCGCTGCTTCGGGCTGACCTCTCTGGAGGATCTGCCGGAGCTTCCCTCCGCCACTCAGGAGGGCGTGCAGATGACGCTGGAGCTGGAGTCCGCCATTGAGCGGCTTCAGGAGGCGGAAAACCAGGAGCAAGATGCGGACGCCCCGGAGGAAGAAAGTCTATGACCGGCTGGATCGTGCTGGGTGCGATCGTCGCCGTTCTGTTTCTGATCGCCCAGATCCGACTTGGGGGACGGGCCGTCTTCGGGCCGGAAGGTTTTTTTGTGTCCCTGCTTGCCGGTCCGTTTAAGATCCGGATCTTTCCGCTGAAAGAGGGCAGGGAGAAGGAAGAAAAGCCCGGGAAAGAAAAGAAAGCAAAGAAGAAGGAGCCGACAGAAACGCAGTCTGCCCAAAAGAAAGGCGGAACGGTGGGGCGAATATTGTCCCTGCTGCCTGTGGTCGGGGAAGCTGCCGGCGCACTCAAGCGCAAGATCCGCATTGACGAGCTGAAGCTTCGGGTGGTCTGGGGCGCGGAGGATGCCGCCGGCGCGGCCATGGGCTACGGCAAGGCTAACGCCCTTCTGGGTATGGTCTATCCGCTGATCGACAACAATTTTAAGGTAAAAAGCTGCGATTTTCAGGTGGATGTGGACTATGGCCGGACCGAGCCGGAATTTTCCGCCGATGCCGCCATCACCATGACACTGGGACAGCTTCTTTCCTTTGCCCTGCACTATGGGGCAAAGCTGCTGATACATTGGGTTCGGAGCGGAAAACGCGCCGAAGAATAACAGGAGGTAATGACCATGAGCGAGAGCAATCATCCCATCAACGAAGTTCTGGAGACCACCATGCATAAGATCCGCGAAATGGTGGACGCCAATACCGTGGTTGGTCAACCCATCCACACGCCCGATGGCGTGACCCTCATCCCCGTCTCCAAGCTGTCCTTCGGCTTTGCCACCGGCGGCTCCGATTTCGGCAAGGCCCAGAACGGCCCCAAGAATTTCGGCGGCGGCGCCGGCGCGGGATGCAATGTGGTTCCGGTGGCCTTTCTGATCGTCAAGGACGGCAGCGTCCGTCTCCTGCCTGTGGCCGAGCCCGCCAGCGACACGGTGGGTCGTGTGGTGGAGCTGGTGCCCGAGATGTTTGAGAAGGTCACCGGATATATCGACAAGAAAACCGGGGCGAAAAACGCCGACGAGGATATCTGAGCGTAAAAAAGCCATACTACTCCCATCTGAGAACTCGGATGGGAGTGAGCTTTTTGAAACGACTTTTCCTGTGGTTCATCCTTCCTCTTCTGCTCGCCGGCTTTTTGCCCCGGGCCGACGCGGTGGAGACCCGGGCTGCCGGCGCGGTCCTGATGGATGCGGAGAGCGGACGGGTCCTCTATGAACAGGATATGCACTGCCCACGGCCCATCGCCAGCATCACCAAGCTGATGACCGCTCTTGTGGCGGTGGAGCAGGCGGAAGATCTGGATGCTCCGGTGAGGGTGAAAGGGGAGTGGCTGGGCAGCGAAGGCTCGTCCATCTACCTTCAGGCCGGAGAGACGATCACCCTGCGGGGACTTCTCTACGGTTTGCTGCTGCAGTCCGGAAATGACGCGGCCATGGCCATCGCCTGCCATGTGGCAGGGAGCGAGGCGGCCTTTGCCGGGGCGATGAACGAGCGTGCCCAAAGCCTCGGCATGGAGCACACTCACTTTACCAATGCCAGCGGTCTCAGCGAAGACGGCCATTATTCCTCTGCCTACGATATGGCTCTTCTGGCCTGCGAGTGTCTGAAAAACGAGACCGTGGCGGATATCTGCGCCACGAAAAGCATTACCGTGGGAAGCCGCACCTTTGTGAACCACAACAAGCTGCTCTACCGCTGTGAGGGCTGCGTGGGGATGAAGACAGGCTTTACCAAGCGCTCCGGGCGCACGCTGGTGTCCGCGGCCACACGCCGGGGGCAGACGCTGGTCTGCGTCACCCTGAATGACGGAGATGACTGGAACGACCATGAACGGCTGTTTGACTACGGCTTTTCCGCCTATCCGCGCACTGTTCTCTGTACTGAGGGGCAGCAGTTCGGCCGAAGGGCAGTGGAGGGGAGCCTGATCCCATCGGTCCCTGTCGCAGCGCTCCGGGAGACAGCCTATCCTCTGGCGGAAGGGGAGAAGCCCCGGATGACGATAGAACTGAACGGTGGCTTTCATGCCCCGGTTGCCGCGGGAACGGTGGCAGGGTGTGTGCAATGGTGGCTTGATGGACGAATGATTGCCCAAACGCCGCTCATCTGTTCCCATGCGGTACCGGGCAACGAAGCGGGACGCCCAAAATGGGAGGGACTGTTTCACCGGCGGAACACCGAGGCATTCGGCTTTATTTGAGAAAAAGGGGAGATCGCTTTGGAGGAACGACTGCAGAAGCTGCTTTCCGGCGCAGGGATCTGTTCCCGCCGCAAGGCGGAGGAGCTGCTGAGTGCCGGTCGGGTCACGGTAAACGGCGCGGCCGCCTCGTTGGGCGACAAGGCAGACCCGGATCGTGATACGATCCTGGTGGACGGCGTCCCCCTGTCCGGGAAAGAGACCCGGACCTACATCATGCTGCATAAACCCCGGGGATTTGTGACCACCCTCTCCGATGAGAAGGGGCGCAAAACGGTGGCACAGTTGGTGGCCGACTGCCCGGCCAGAGTATGGCCGGTGGGGCGGCTGGACATGGACTCCGAGGGGCTTCTGCTCCTCACCGACGACGGCGAGCTGACCCACCGCCTGACCCATCCGTCCCATGAGATCCGCAAGGAGTACCGGGTGCGGGTGACCGGTGACGTGAGGCAGGCCATCCCCGTGCTTTCCCGGCCTATGGTGGTGGACGGCGAGTCCATGACCGCCGACAGCGTGGAGCAGACCGGGGCGCAGAGCCTTACCATCGTGATCCATCAGGGGAAAAACCGTCAGATCCGCCGCATGTGCGCCGCCGCCGGCCTCACGGTCAAGCGGCTCATCCGGGTCAGAGAGGGCGGGCTGCAGCTTGGGGAACTGAAAAGCGGCTGCTGGCGGTATCTGACCGCGGAGGAACTCAGCACGCTGAAATGAAAGATTTTGAAAGCAATCCTGCAAAACCACTTGCATTTGAATTTACAGATGGTATGATAGTGGTGCCGGCGGAAAAGGCTTATGCCGGCAGATAAGGAGTGTTTGGTGATGAGCCGTGATATTCTGCTGATGATCCAGGGCCAGATGAAGGAGTTTTCCAAGGGAAAGAAGCGCATTGGCCAGTTCATCCTCGATAACTATGATAAGGCGGCCTTTATGACCGCGGCCAAGCTGGGCGAGACCGTAAATATCAGCGAATCCACCGTGGTGCGCTTTGCCGCCGATCTGGGCTATGACGGATATCCTGCCATGCAGAAGGCTTTGCAGGAGATCATCCGCAGCAAACTCACCTCCGTGCAGCGGATCGAAGTGTCCAATGACCGCCTGGGCGATCAGGATATTCTGGCTACGGTGGTGCAGTCCGATATTGAGAAAATGCGCCTGTCGCTGGAGGGGATCGACCGCGGCGAATTCAGCCGCGTGGTGGACGCCATTGTGGGCGCGAAAAAAATCTACATCATCGGCGTGCGTTCCGCTGCGGCGCTGTCCGATTTCCTCGCTTTCTATTTCAACCTCATCGTGGATCATGTCAGCCAGGTCAAGACCACCCTGGCCAGCGAGATGTTTGAGCAGCTGCTGCGTGTGGGACCGGGAGATGTGGTCATCGGCATCAGCTTTCCGCGTTACTCCACCCGTACGGTGCGCGCCATGGAGTTCGCCCGTGACCAGGGCGCCACGGTGGTGGCCGTGACTGACAGCGAGCTCTCCCCGCTATATGCCACCGCATCGCTGCACCTTCTGGCCAAGAGCGATATGGCCTCTTTTGTGGACTCCCTGGTCGCCCCGCTCTCGGTGCTCAATGCCCTGATCGTAGCCGTGGGGCGCAAGCGTGCCGCCGAAGTCACCGAGACCTTCAGCCGTTTGGAGAGCATCTGGGACGAATACCAGGTATACGAAAAAGTGGAGTATCCGGAAAATAATAAGTGATATAAACGGTTCGGACTCTACATCCTGGCAGAGTCCGAACTTCTTTGAGGAAGTGTCTATGAAAGAACGGAATGTGATCGTGGTGGGGGCGGGTGCCGCCGGCATGATGGCCGCCATCACCGCCGCCGGAGCCGGCGCCCGCGTCACCGTCGTGGAGCCGAACGAAAAGGTAGGCAGAAAGCTGTACATTACCGGCAAAGGCCGCTGCAATGTGACCAACAACTGCACCGAAGCGGAGTTTTTCCCCAATGTGCCCCGGAATGGAAAGTTCCTGTTCAGCGCCATCCACCGTTTTCCCCCTTCGGAAACCATGGCGTTTTTTGAGGGACTTGGCGTCAGACTGAAGACTGAGCGGGGGAACCGTGTCTATCCCGCTTCGGACAAAGCGGCGGATATTATTGACGCGCTGTTCTTTGAGATGCGCCGCCGTGGGGTGGAGCTCCGGCATGACCGTGTGACCGGTCTGCTGCTGAACGGTGATGGGGTGCGGGGGGTGCGCACGGCGGCAGGTGCCGAACTGCAGGGCGATGGGGTGATCCTCGCCACCGGCGGAGCATCCTATCCCCGCACCGGCTCCACCGGCGACGGCTATGATCTGGCCCGGAGCGTGGGGCATACCGTGACGCCCATCCGTGGATCGCTGGTCCCCCTGGAATCGGACGATCCCTGCTGCAAACAGATGCAGGGACTGTCTCTGCGCAATGTGGAGCTGCGCGTCCGCGATCGGAAGAAAAAAGATGTCTATCGGGAGCAGGGCGAGATGCTCTTCACCCATTTCGGCCTGTCCGGGCCGCTGGTGCTCTCCGCCTCCGCCCACATGGACTGCGCCAAGAATACCTATACCGCCCACATTGACCTGAAACCCGCGCTGGACGAGCAGAAGCTGGACGCCCGCCTGGTCCGGGACTTTGAAGAACGGGCGAACCAGAACTTCTCCACGGTTTTGGGCGGACTGGTGCCCCAGTCCATGATCCCTGTCATCGTGGAGCGCAGCGGGATCCCCGGCGATCAGAAGGCCCACGATATCCGCAAAGAGCAGCGCAGAAGGCTGTTGGAGCTGCTCAAAAACTTCACTCTGCCCATCACCGGACCCCGGCCTGTGGAGGAGGCGATCATCACCTCCGGCGGCGTGAAGGTAGGGGAGGTCGACCCCTCCACCATGGAGTCCAAACGGGCACCGGGTCTTTATATCGTGGGTGAACTGCTGGATGTGGACGCTTACACCGGCGGATTTAACCTGCAGATCGCCTGGGCCACCGGGTACGCCGCAGGCCTTGCGGCCGCGGAGAAGGAGAATGAGTTATGAGTCATCGAAGCATCGCCATTGACGGGCCATCCGGGGCCGGAAAATCCACGCTGGCAAAGGACCTGGCCCACGAGTTCAGCTTTCTCTATGTGGACACCGGCGCCATCTACCGTACCGTCGGTCTGGCAGTCTTCCGCGCGGGGATCGACCCCAAAAACGCCGCCGCGGTGGGCGCCATTCTGCCTCAGCTCTCTATCACCATGGGCTATGAGGCGGACGGGCTGCAGCATATGTATCTCAATGGGGAGGATGTGACGGAAGAGATCCGCCTCCACGAGATCTCCGGCTACGCGTCCGGGGTATCCGCCATCCCCGCGGTGCGGGCTTTTCTGCTGGAGATGCAGAGGAAGCTGGCCCGTGAGCACGATGTGATCATGGATGGCCGGGATATCGGTACTGTGGTGCTCCCCGACGCCCAGCTGAAGATCTATCTCACCGCCGACAGCGGTGACCGCGCCATGCGGCGCTATCGGGAACTGCTGGCACGGGGACAGAGCGCCGACTACGAGACGGTGCTCCGCGATGTCATTCAGCGGGACAAGCAGGATATGGAGCGCGAGGTCGCTCCGCTGCGTCAGGCTGAGGATGCGGTGCTGGTGGACACCACCGGTGTGGATCTGGAGGGCAGCCGTGAGCTGCTGCGCCGTGCCATCCGGGAACGCTTTGACCTGTGAGGAGAAAGGGGTCTGCCATGAACAAATTGTACGCTGTTGCCTATGCCGTGGTGTGGGTGCTGATGAAGCTGCTCTTTCCCTGGCGAGTCCACGGCCGGGAGAGACTCCCGGATGGTGGCGTCGTCCTGTGCGGAAACCACACCTCCTTTCTGGACCCTGTCTATGTGGTTTGCGCATTGGGACGAAAAGTGCAGCTTCGCGTGATGGCAAAGGCGGAGCTTTTCCGCATCCCGGTGCTGGGCTTTATCCTGAAAAAGGCCGAGATGATCCCGGTCAATCGGGGCAAGTCCGATGTTGCCGCCGTCAAGGAGGGCATCCGTGTCCTTCGAAATCAAAATCCTCTGCTCATCTTTCCTGAGGGTACCCGCGTCCAGGAAGGGGAGGAGAGCGTAGCCCATGCCGGCGCCGTGGTGCTGGCTGCCCGGGCGGACGTTCCCGTGATGCCGATCTATATCAGCCCCAAAAAGCGCATCTTCCGCCGGGTGGATGTGACCTTTGGGGAACCCTACCGGCTGGAGTATGCCGGACGAAAGCCCACCGCAGAGGAAAATCAGGCGCTGGCCAATGAGCTGCTGCAGCGCATTCGTGCCTTGGGTGAAGAGGAATGAAAATCACGGTTGCGAAAAGTGCGGGCTTCTGCTATGGTGTGCGCCGGGCTGTGGATATGGCAGAGCAGGCGGCAGGGGAGCGGAAGGTCTATATGCTGGGGCACATCACCCACAACGACCATGTGATCCGCCGTCTGGAGGAATTGGGCGCCGTCACCGTGATGTCCCCCTCGGAGGTGCCCGTGGGAAGCACGGTGCTCATCCGTGCCCACGGTGAGCCGGATGCCGTCTATCGGGCGCTGGAGGAGCGGAAGTGCCGGGTGCTGGATGCCACCTGCCCCAATGTGACCAGGATCCACACGCTGGTGCGCAAAGCGGAGGAGAACGGCCGGGTCCCCATCGTCATCGGCGATGCTTCCCACCCTGAGATCATCGGAATTATCGGCTGCACAAAGGGGGGGATCGTAGCCGCTGACAGTGAAAAGCTGGAAGAACTGTTCCAAAATATGCCGGAATTGACCGGCCGTCCCCTCACATTTGTCTCTCAAACCACAGCGATTCGGGAGAAATGGGAAAAATGCGTTAATTTCGCAAAAAAAGTGTGTACAAACGCAGAATTTTTTGATACAATATGTGGTGCTACGTCCAAGCGTCAGACTGAGGCGGTGGAGTTGGCCAATCACTGCGGGGGCATGATCGTTATCGGCGATCCCAAAAGCTCCAATACCAGGCGGCTCACACAGCTGTGCGAAGGCCGCTGCCCTCTGGTGGTTCAGGTCGAGCGCGGGGAGGATATCCCCCGCGGGCGATTCCGTCAGGTCGATATGCTTGGAATCACTGCCGGTGCATCCACACCGGAGTGGATAATAAAGGAGGTCTACAACACAATGAGCGAAGAAATTATGGAAATTGAACAGTCCTTTGCAGAGATGCTGGAGGAGTCGTTCAAAACTTTGAATACGGGGGATAAGGTCACTGGTACTGTCGTTGCCATCACTCCGACCGAGGTTCAGGTCGAGCTTGGCA
>JAQXJQ010000013.1 GCA_029009035.1 Oscillospiraceae bacterium
GAGGAGAAGTATATCGTCTACATCCTCGACAACCGGGAGACCATGCAGAGCTTGAACAGCGAGATGCTCAAGCTGGTGCTGGAGGCGCTGGTGCTGGGTCTGGTGATCTCGGCGCTGCTCTCCCTGCTGCTGGCCAAGACCATGGTCAATCCGCTGCAGCGGCTCACCCACGGCCTTCAGGAGGTGGCAGCGGGAAACTTCTCCAAGCCGCTGGAGGTCACATCCCAGGACGAGATCGGTATTCTCACCGAGAACTTCAACACCATGGCAGAGCGGTTGGAGAACACCATTGCCGCCGTGGAAAATGAGCGAAACAAGCTGGACACACTGTTCCTCCATATGGCTGACGGCGTGGTGGCCTTTGACCGGGAGGGCAAGGTCATCCATGTGAACCCCGCTGCCGCGGCCATGCTGCGGCGGAGCGTGGAGCAGGGAGAGGATTACGACGGACTGTTCGGAGACCTGTTTCCCTTCGGCGATGTGGAGCACGCTTCGGTGCCCCTCAGCGCGGAGCGCGTGGTGGAGGAGCAGTATCTGGAGCTGCTGCTGGCTCCCCTGACCCGGGACAACCAGGGCGGCGTGCTGGTGCTGATCCACGATGTGACCCAGCAGCGCGAGGCGGAGCAGATGCGCAAGGAGTTCGTGGCCAATGTGTCCCACGAGCTGAGAACGCCGCTGACCAACATCCGGAGCTATGCCGAGACCCTGGCTGACGGCTACGGCGATGTGCCCCCCCAGATGGCGAAGAACTTCCTGGGGGTCATCCTCAGCGAGTCTGACCGCATGACCCACATCGTGCAGGATCTGCTCACCCTTTCCCGCTTCGACTCCGGCCGAAGCGAGCTGCATCCCGAGCGCTTCCCCTTTGCCGATGCGGTGCGGGACACCTATCAGGCGTTCCTGATGGACGCCCAGAAACACGGCCACACCCTGACCCTGGAGATGGGGGAGGGTATGCCCTCCATTCTGGCGGACAGGGAGCGGGTGGTGCAGGTCATGGTCAACATCGTATCCAACGCGGTCAAGTACACCCCCGACGGAGGCAGGATCGTCCTGTCGGCGGGAGTGGAAGGGGACCGGGTGTGGTTCCAGGTGGACGACAACGGCATCGGAATTCCCGCCAAGGACCGGGACCGCATTTTTGAGCGCTTTTACCGGGTGGACAAGGCCCGCTCCCGCCAGTCCGGAGGGACCGGCCTGGGCCTGTCCATCGCCAAGGAGATCATGAACCTGCACAAGGGCGATCTCTATCTGGTGGACAAGCAGGAGCCGGGACTGACCGTGCGCATGGAGCTGCCCATCGACGGCACCGGAAGGGAGGCTGTCCATGGAGCGTAAGGTACGGTGGGTGGAACGGGGAAAGACCCTGCTCATCCTGCTGCTCAGCCTGTCCGCCCTGTATCTGTTGAGTCAGACGGAGCTGATCCGGAACTCCGGTTGGCTGAGCTCCGGAACGGAGCAACAGACCTCCGGAGGCGCGGTGGAGCTGACTGCCGCGGCCAGACCCAGCAGTATGGCGGTGAATACGGAGGACGGACGCTGGGGGATCCAATATGACCAGAGCGAGGTGGACGCCATCTTCGGCAGGGTGGGACCGCTGCTGGGCGCGGCGCTGACCGGAGCCGGGGAACCGGTGGAGATCACCCGTGAGGAGTGGGAGAGCTGTCTCCGGGATGTGGGCATCTACTTCGACTTCGGCGGCGAGACGCCGCTGGATGCGCTGAGAGGCTGGTTGGGTGAGCCGGGCGGACGGCCCCTCTCCGCCGCGGCGCGGCGCATGGTGCTCACGGTGAGCCAGCAGGATCAGATCATCCTCAGCTACCAAAACGCCGGGGATGGACGGTTTTATTCCTGCCGGACGGAAATGGCCGGCAGCCTGCACTTGCTGCCCGAGGTGCGCAGCACGGTGCCAAACGGGGCATACTTCGCCTTTGAGGCGGATGGCTGGGAGCGGAACCTGCTCCCCTATACGATGATCACCGAGAACCGGGCGGAGCGGGTGTACAACGCCACGGTCCCCCTGACGCCGGGAGGGGATCTGAGCGGACTGCTGAAGGCGCTGGATTACACCGGGGGCAATCACGCTCCGGTGAGCGACGGCGAGGTATATGTGGACGGCAACGCCCGCCTGCGCGTGCTCAACAGCGGGTGGGTGATCTGCGACGCCACCCAGGAGGAGAAGTACCCGGTTCCCGCCGCAGAGCGGCGTGCCACCATAGCAGAGGCCATTGAGGCTGCCGGGACGCTTGCGGAGAACACCATCGGCGCCTCCTGCGGAGATGCGGAGCTCTACCTCATTTCCGCCGAGGAGACGGAGAACGGATACCGCATCCGATTCGGTTACCGGCTGGATGGCAGCGCGGTCTGGCTCTACGACGAGGGATGGGCTGCGCAGTTTGAGATCCAAAACGGGTATATTACTGAGTTTGCGCTGTGTTTCCGCAGCTATGCCGCGTCAGACCAGAAGACCATGCTGCTGCCCATGGAACGGGCGGCGGTCATGCTCCCCGATCTGACCGGGGAAAGCTGTGAGCTGATCTGCCAATACCGTGACACGGGGGAGAGCCGCGTGGCGCCGGTGTGGGTGGCCAGGTAACAGAGAAGGGAGGGAACGGGCGTGGAATGGCGCAGAGTGAAAACCATGATCATCATTGTGCTGCTGCTGGCCAACGGCTTTTTGCTGGCGCTGGTGGGCAGGCAGAAGGCGCAGACTCTGCGCTATGAGCAGTCCGCACTGGAGCAGAGCATCCGCGTCCTGGCCCAGAACGGGATCGAATTGCCCGTGCAGGCCATCTCTGACCGGTCGGGATATCCCTCCATGGTGATGCAGCGCAGCATTCAGGCGGAGCAGGAGCTGGCGTGTGCCCTCTTTGGCCGGGAGGTGACCGGAAACAGCCGCGGCGGCGGCCTCTATATTTACAGCAGTGACGGATACGGGCAGATCAGTATGCGTTCCGGCGGTGAGCTCTCTTCGGAACTGGAGGATGCGGATATCTGGCGCACCGATGATCCGGAGGCCCATGCGGAGGCGCTGGTCAAGGCAATGAAGCCCACATTCCGGCAGGTGATGTGCAGCCTGGAGCAGGGAAGCGGGAGCGTTGTATATCAGCAGGAGCTGAAGGGCACGCCCCTTTATTCCTGCAGGCTCACATTTCGCTATCGCTCCGGCCGGTTGGTAAGTATTTCCGGCAAGGTGCTGGCCGCGGAGAACACAACCCAGGAAGCGGGGGAGCTGCTCTCGCTGCCCACGGTGCTGATGCGGTTTTTGGGTGGATTAAGGGACAGCGGCGATGTGTGCTCCGGCATCGGAAGGGTGAGCGCCGGGTATCAGGTGGTGCAGTCCTTTGCCGATACGGTACGCCTGCGGCCGGTGTGGTTTATTTCCACCAACACAGCAGATTACTATGTGGACGGCATGACCGGTGAGGTCAGCCGTGCCGAAGGATAAACAGCGAACGCCAATCCGGGTGTGCCGGGTTGGCGTTTGTTCTATAGGCGGAGAGCGGCTCATAAGGTTATAAAAATCCCGGAGGGGGGCTGCCTATGTCCGCACTGGTGGCCGGGACGGTCATGCTTACCGCCCTTGGCCTTTTCTCCCAGCTGGTGGGATTTGCCTACCGGATCGCCCTGTCCCGCCTGGTGGGGGCGGAGACCATGGGGCTTTATCAGCTGGTGATGCCGGTTTATTCCCTGTTTATGTCGGTAACTGCCGTGGGGCTGACGGTGGCGGTGTCCACCCTCAGCGCGCGGTTCAGCGCCCTCGGAGACCGGGGGGCCGTCAGGCAGACGCTGAGACGGGCGCTGGCGTGCTTTTTTGCCGTGGCGATCCCGCTGGGGGTGGTGACGGCGGCGGGGTCGGACCCCATATCCGTCTATCTCATCGGCGACGCCAGGACCAGACTGGGGGTCGTGCTGCTGATGCCCTGTGTACTGCTTACGGGAGTGGAGAACCTGCACAAGCACTGCTTCTACGGCATGGGGCGGGTGGGGGTCCCTGCCGCTGTGGAGACCATGGAGCAGCTCATTAGGGTGGGCGCGGTACTCACCCTGCTGATCGTGCTGCGGCCTGCCTCCGGAGAGGGGAAAGTGGGCGCCATTGTCTCCGGGATGGTGCTGTGCGAGGTGTTTTCCGCGGTGACGCTCACTGTGCTGCTGCGGCGGCATTGGAACAGGGAGACCGTCGCTCCTCCGAGGCATCGGGTGACGGCAAGGCAGCTTGCGCGCATCGCGCTGCCGGTGGGGATGACCTCCCTTTTGGGGACGCTGCTGGGCTCGGCCAACGCGGTGCTCATCCCTGCCAGGCTGGTGGCCGGTGGGATGGAGGCGTCGAAGGCCATGGCCAGTTTCGGCGTGATGTGCGGCATGACCCTGCCGCTTTTGTCCCTGCCCACGGGGTTTGTGGGAGCGCTGTGCCTGGTTCTGGTGCCGGAGCTTGTCCGAAAAACGGAGGAGGGAGACAGGCGCGGAGTGGGGCGTCTGCTGGGACGGATGCTCCAGCTCACATCGGCGCTACTGGCCCCTGCCATGGCGCTGCTGGCGGTGATCGGCCCCACGGTGGGGCAGGCGGTATACCATGAGCCGGAAGTGGGAAGTCATATCACATGGCTGGCGGTGGGGATGCTGCTCTCCTGTTGGCAGTCGGTGCTCTCAGGTGCGCTGAACGGCATGGGGCTGCAGAAACAAGGGGCGGTCAATGCCATTCTCAGTGATGCGGTACAGCTGGCCTTTACCGTGTTTACGGTCTCCAAATGGGGGATGGGAGGATTCGCAGCGGGGTTTGTGCTCTCGTCTCTGGTGGGAATGGGGCTTAATCTGCAATGCGTGATCCGTGCGGCGGGACTCTCCCTGAGACCGTACCGCTGGTTTGGAAGGCCCCTTCTGGGTGCGGGACTGGTGTGGGCGTGGTGCAGGCTCTTTTTCCGCATACTGCAGGACGCCCAATTCCCGCTGATGGGGGCGTGCGGACTATGCGCCGCCATGGGAACGGCGCTGTATATTGCCGCCATGCAGGCACAGGGATGCTCCCTCAAGGGGACTTTTGCGGCGCTGAAAAGAAATATGAGGAGGACACAGAGATGAGAATTTTGATTTCCCGGGGAAAGACGCCGGCGGACAACTATGTGGAAGCGGTGACGCGGGCGGGAGGAGAGGCGACGGCGGTCTACCTACCCGCGAGTCATGAGGAGTATGATGCGCTGATCCTGGCGGGAGGAGGGGATATTGACCCCGTATTCTTCGGAGAGGAAAACTGCGGTTCACAGGAGATCGACATAGCCCGGGACAGGGCAGAGCTGGCGCTGCTGGACGCCTTTGCCCGGTCGGGGAAGCCGGTGCTGGGCATCTGCCGGGGGCATCAGCTGGTGAACATCTGGGCCGGCGGCGGACTGATTCAGGATCTGGGAAAGAAGAATGCCGCCCACAGATGGGAGGGAAAGGACAAGGTCCATCCCGTGGTGACGGAGCGGGGGTTTCTGCGGGAGCTGTATGGGAAGCGCTTTTTCAGCAACAGCGCCCATCATCAGGGGGTGGGCAGACTGGGAAAGGGACTTTGCGCAGCGGCGTGGGCGGAGGATGGCGTGGTGGAGGCCATGGAGCATGAGCGCCTGCCCGTTTTCACGGTACAGTTCCACCCGGAGCGGATGAATGGGAGGGATACGGCGGAGGGGGATCGGATCTTCCGGTGGTTTTTGGGAAAGGGAACGTGAGGGATATCGTTCCCATCCCGTTCAGAGAGGTCGACCTGTTTCCGTCACGCTGTGTTGCAGTGCCGGAGAAGAGAGATGCCTTCATTGAAATGAGACGGAAAAGATGGTATGATGAGAAAAAAGATCCCGGAGGTGCAGGATGAAGGCGCTGGAACAACTGACCATTCCGCTGCTGGAATGGTACCGCGATAACGCCCGGCGATTGCCCTGGAGAGATGACCCCACCCCCTATCATGTGTGGGTGTCGGAGATCATGCTCCAGCAGACCAGAGTGGCGGCGGTGCTGGATTATTACCGCCGTTTCATGGACGAGGCGCCGGATGTGCAGTCGCTGGCGGAGCTTCCCCAGGAGCGGCTTATGAAGCTGTGGCAGGGGCTGGGCTATTACAGCCGGGCCCGCAATCTGCAGGCGGCGGCAAAACAGATCATGGAGGAGCACGCAGGGGTGTTCCCCTCCGAATACGAAAAGGTGCGCGCCCTCAAGGGCGTGGGGGATTACACCGCCGGCGCCATCTGCTCCATCGCCTTCGGACAGGCAGTCCCCGCCGTGGACGGGAATGTGCTGCGGGTGGTGGCGAGGGTCACAGGGGAGGAGGGGGACATCACTACCGCGGCCATGAAAAAACGGGTGGCGGAACATCTGGTCGGTATCATGCCCACCGACGCCCCCGGAGCTTTTACCCAGGCCATGATGGAGCTGGGGGCCATGGTGTGTCTTCCCAACGGAGCGCCTTTGTGCGAGAAGTGCCCGGCGTATGAGTTCTGTACGGCACGAAGAGAAGACCGCATCGACTCTCTCCCGGTGAAGGCCCCAAAGAAAGCACGCCGCACGGAGGAGCGCACGGTATGGCTGCTGTTTTACGAAAACGCCGTGGCTCTGCGCAGACGGCCGGAAAAGGGATTGCTGGCGGGGCTTTGGGAATACCCCAATGAGTTGGAGAAGGAGATCCCCGAGGAGTGGGGACTGAGTGTGGGATGGAGAGAATTCGGCTGCACAGGAAAGCATATTTTTACCCATATCGAGTGGCATCTGACGGTGCAGAGGCTGGAACTCACCGATCCCGCGCTGCCGGAGGGTTGGGTGTGGGCGGATGAGCGGGAGCTGCGGGAGCGCTACGCGCTGCCCAATGCCTTTGACTGCGTCACGCACCTGGTGACAGAGAGGTTGAGAAAAAACGATGATCTGTGAGCTTTGCCCCCGCAGATGCCATGCGCTGCGGGATGAGGACAGGGGAGAGGGATACTGCGGTATGCCGTCGCTCCCGGTGGTGGCCAGAGCCGCACCCCATATGTGGGAGGAGCCGTGCCTGTCCGGAACGGAGGGTGCGGGAACGGTGTTCTTTTCCGGGTGCACCCTCGGGTGCGTATTTTGTCAGAATGACGCCATCAGCCACAAAAACTTTGGCAAAGGGCTGACGGAAGAGGAGCTGTACGGGGTATTTGAACGCCTGGCGGAGCGGGGGGTACACAATATTGAACTGGTGACCCCCACTCAGTTTACCCATGTGCTGGCAAAGGTGCTGGAACGGCCCATGCCCAAAGGACTGCCGGTGGTGTGGAACAGCGGAGGATATGAGCGGGTTGAAAGCCTGCGGGCGCTGGAGGGAAAGGTGGACATCTACCTGCCCGACCTCAAATACATGACGGCACAGGCGGCGCAGCGGTATTCCGGCGCGGAGGATTATCCCGAAGCGGCAAAAGCGGCCATCCTGGAGATGTACCGGCAGAGGGGGGCGCTGCGATTTGAGGATGGACTGCTGAAAAGCGGGGTGATGATCCGCCATCTGCTGATGCCCGGCGGGGTGAAAGAGGCCAAAGCGGTGATGGACTGGGTGGCGGAGAGCTTTCCCACTGGGGATGTGCTGTTCTGCCTGATGGCACAGTACACCCCTATGGGCGATCTGTCAGCCTGTCCCGAGATCGACCGGAGGGTGCGGCCTTCGGAGCTGAGGGCTGCGCGGAATTATATGGACGATCTGGGCCTGAAGGGCTATGTGCAGGAGCTGGAGTGCGTGGGAGAGCAGTTTATCCCCGCCTTCGATCTCACCGGGCTTTGAGAGGAGTGGGGATATGGCTGAAATCATTGAGGTACGGGACATCAATGCCCCGGAACTGGATCTCTTTGCCCGGTTGACTCAGGCGCAGCTGCGAAACCGCCGGGAGGCGGAGAAAGGCATTTTCATTGCGGAGAGTCCCAAGGTGATCGGGCGGGCGCTGGACGCGGGATATGAGCCGCAGGCGCTGCTGATGGAACGCCGACAGCTGGATGGTCAGGGTGCGGAACTGGTGGAGCGCTGCGGGGATGTGCCGGTATACACGGCAGAGCGGGAAGTGTTGGCGGAACTGACCGGGTATGAGTTGACCCGGGGGGTGCTGTGCGCCATGGGGCGAAAACCGCTGCCCACGGTGGAGGAGGTCTGCAGAAACGCCGGGAGAGTGGCGGTGCTTGAGAGCATTGTGGACTCCACCAACATCGGCGCGATCTTTCGCTCGGCGGCGGCCCTTGGCATCGACGGGGTGCTGGTGACCCCCTCCTGCAGCGATCCCCTCTACCGCAGGGCGGTTCGGGTGAGCATGGGCACGGTGTTCCAGGTGCCCTGGACCAGGATCGGAGAAAAGGCGGAGCAATGGCCCGGATGGGGACTGGAGAAGCTGCGCGAACTGGGCTTCAAAACCGCTGCCATGGCGCTGCGGGACGACTCGGTTTCCATCGACGACCCCGCGTTGGCGCGGGAAGAAAAGCTGGCCATTGTTCTGGGAACGGAGGGAGACGGTCTGGCGGTGGAGACGATCGCCGCGTGCGACTACACCGTGCGCATCCCCATGGCCCATGATGTGGACTCCCTCAATGTGGCGGCGGCCAGCGCGGTGGCGTTCTGGGAGCTGCGCGCCCGGTGAAGAGAAAATCAAAAACGGCAGTCACCGTTCCCGTTGACTGCCGTTTACACGTTAGTTGAGCTCCAAGCGCATATAAACAAGCTCCTGATAGCCCTTTGTTCGGGAATGGAACCCTTTGGGATTTCGCCCGTATTCCACAAATCCCGCTTTTTCATACATGGAGATGGCCCTTGCGTTATCCGCCACCACATCAAGCTCAAGCTGCGCGTATCCTGCGTTTCTCGCGCACCGGATGCAGGCGTCCATCAACGCCCGGCCAATCCCAAGACCCCAGTACTCCTTGAGCAGGCTGATGCCAAATTCCGCACGGTGCCTGACCTTGTATTTCGATCCCACCGCGTCGATCCCGGCGGTCCCCACCACCTTGCCGTCCACAAAGGCGACGATCTCCACCTCATTGGGACTCTCTGCCTTTTGAGTCAGAAATTCCGCTTCCTTCTCCGGGCCAAAGCTGTTTTCGTCGGGATAGGAGAGAAGATAGTCGGTTTCACCGTGGGTCAGCTGAAAGTTTTCGTACACAGCGGCACCGTCTGAGCCAGCGCCGCTGCGCAGATGACATTCCATGCCGTTTTTCAGGATCACGGTTTTACTGTATTTCATGCCGTGCCACCCCGCAAATTCGATTTGATGAATGTCATTTTAACACAATCGGCGGAGGGTTTCAAGCGATAGGAAAGAGAGTCCTGCTTAGATGAAAGGGTTGGTTTTAGGATCTTGAAAAATCGTTCGCCGAAATGGCGGAAAAGAATTTGCCGGGCAAAGCCTTTTGCGCGCATTTTATTCTGATATGAAACAGTGTACATCAAAAATGGGTGAGAACACGATCATGCTGTGGCAGCGTTGACAATCGGTTCAAACTCAAACACCTTGTCAAACTGCGCCTTCCGTTCGGGGGACAGGTGATGGCTGACAAGAATCAGGGTCAGATCCGGGTTTTCCAACAGACTTTTTTCTACGATATCCGCGTTTTTCTGATCCAGGGCGCTGGTCCCTTCATCAACCAGCAAAACCGATCTGGAGTGGATCAAAGCCCTGGCAATCGCAACGCGCTGCTTCTGGCCGCCGGAGAGGTTGCTGCCGTTTTCGCCTACAGGGGTATCCAGTCCCAGAGGCATGGCGGATAGGTCGCCGTCCAGGGCGCTGGAGGTCACCGCCCATTCGATACATTCGTCTGAATAGTGCCGGCCCAGCGTAATGTTATCCCGAATGGTGGTGTTGAATAGGAAAACATTCTGCTCGATATAGCTGATTTGACTTTGAAGCTGGTCAACGGTGAATGCTTTGGCATCGACGCCGTCAAAGCAGATTTTGCCACTGTAATCCGGAAGCCAGCCAAGGATCAGCTTCAGAATGGTCGACTTGCCGCAGCCGGAGGGGCCGGTAAGGGCGTACTTTCCGCCCTTTTCAAATCGGAAGGATCTGTTTTCCAATACAGGCTTGTCGCCGTAACGGAAGCTCAGATCGTCTACGGTGATGGCGGTTTTAATCGCGGGCAGCCTTGCGTCTGTCTTCTCCCGGACATCCACGGAATGGACAGAGATATGTTCAAAATATGGCTTTGCGGAGGCCATGGATATCCGTTTGCTCGCAATGGTGCTCATGCCGTTTGCAATTCCTGCTGTCAGGTTGCTTGCACTGACGATCGCTCCGATCAAAATCCTGCCGTTGACTGCCAGAACTACCGTACAGACCTGCTGAAGCATCTGAAGGCATACGCTGACAAATCCAACGCCGCAGGTGACATAGTTCTGTGCCGCTTCCATTTTACAGCCTGCCGCTTCCATTTCATCGCTGGCAGCACTGCCTTTTTGAATGAAACGATCCGCCCGACCAAAGGAACGCAGTACATCGAAGCCTGCCAGCAGGTCCTTCATTTGGCTGATCCCGGA
>JAQXJQ010000014.1 GCA_029009035.1 Oscillospiraceae bacterium
CTCCGACGGGTGACTTTCTGCCCGACCAGAAAGTCACCAAAGAGTCGCATAAGGGCTGCCGCCCTTAAGAAACCCGCTTGCACACTTCAACATCATCAACCATCACCGGCGCACGAAACCGGATACAACGGCAGCTTCGTATTTGCTGCCGCACAGCTCAGCGGCAAGGACACCCAGCGCCTCAGGATACCGCGCCTGGCTTAAGGCAACGGAGGAACCGCTTGAGACACTCCGGCCAAAGCGCCGACTTGAGGTAGGATCGCATCGTACTGCGGGGCGGGATCCATAAGGGTGCAACCCTTATGCGTGTTTTTGGTTTCTTTTTGCACGAACAAAAAGAAACTCGCCCGCAGGCGAAACGCCCCTTCATCCTTGCGGCAGAGACAAAATAATGCTATAATCCCAACATACGGAACAAGGGAGAGGACTGTGGAGAGGGATGCGCATCCGTTATCTCCAACTGCATATCACCCCGGAGCTGGATGCTCTGGAGGTCAACACCCTGCTGCGGCGGCATCTGGGCCTGTCGGGCACCGTGCTGCGGCGGATCAAGTGGCTGGAGGACGGCATCCTGCTGGATGGGGAACGGGTGACGGTACGCCGCCGTGTTTCGGCGGGACAGACTCTCTCCGTCCGCCTATCCGATCCCCCGGATGCGGAGCAGCCTGTCCCCACCCCCGGGCCGCTGGACATTCTCTACGAAGATGAAGACCTGGTGGTCGTGAATAAGCAGCCGGGCATCCTCATTCACCCCAGCCACGGCCACTACGAGGACACACTGGGCAATTACCTCATGGCCCACTATGCCGCCTGCGACGACGGTGCGGGCTTCCACCCGGTGCACCGGCTGGACAAGGGCACCTCGGGCATTCTGGTGGCGGCCAAGCACCCCCACGGGCAGGAGCGGCTGAAGGCGCAGCTCCACACCGGCGCGTTCCGCCGCCGCTATCTGGCGGTGTGCGAAGGCTGTCCCCCTCATCCGGAGGGGACTGTCGACGCCCCCATCGCCCTGAAGGACGGCTCCCTTATGGCCCGGGAAATACGCGCTGACGGGCAGAAGGCCATCACCCATTACCGCGTGCTGGACTGCGCCGGCGGACGCTCCTTGGTGGAGCTGGAGCTGGAGACCGGGCGCACCCACCAGATCCGCTTACACATGGCCCACATCGGATGTCCCCTCACCGGGGACTTCCTCTACGGAAGGGAGGACACATCCCTCATCTCCCGCCCCGCCCTCCACTCGCGGCGCACCGATCTCATCCACCCCCTCACCGGCAGGGAGTTATCCTTTACAGCTCCTCTGCCCCAAGATATTTCATCTCTGATTGAAAGGAGTTTTCCCCATGGCAAAGAAAGAAGAGCGTTTTGAGGTCATTTACAATGAGGGCAATGGCCTGTCCAGTCCTGTGCGCAAGGTTTTGCTGGATACTGCCACCGGCGTGCAGTACCTTTTTGTAGAGGACGGCTACGCCGGCGGCCTGTGCCCCCTGCTGGACCGGGAGGGCAAGCCCCTGCTCTGGAATGTCTGATACACGGAGGTAACACAGATGAAACACCCCACCATCAAACTCTCCTACAACGCCCCCGTGGCCCTGACCTTTGCCATTCTGGCCCTGCTGGCGCTGGTGGCCGACGGCATCACCGGCGGCTGGACCACCCGCAATCTCTTCTCCGTCTACCGCTGTTCCCTGTCCGACCCTCTGGCGTGGTTCCGTTTCTTCGGCCATGTGCTGGGACACAGCGGCTTCTCCCACTACATCGGCAACATCGTGCTCATTCTGGTGCTGGGCCCCAATCTGGAGGACCGCTTCGGCAGCTGGAATGTGCTGTGGGCCATCTTGCTCACCGCGCTGATCTCCGGCGTGGTCCAGTTCGTGTTCTTCCCCGGCTCTGCGCTTCTGGGCGCCTCCGGCATCGTGTTCATGATGATCCTGCTGTCCTCCTTCGGCGGGGTGCGCAACGGCATCATTCCCATCACCCTCATTCTGGTGGCCGTCTTCTATCTGGGCGGCGAGCTGTGGGACGCCATCTTCAAGCACGACAACATCTCCCAGCTCACCCACATTATCGGCGGTATCTGCGGCACCGTTCTGGGCTTCGCCCTGTCCGGAAAAAAACGGCATTGACGCCGTGATATTACTTTTATGCATGGATGCAAACCTATATGTAATAAGATATCAGGCAGTTTATAGTTGACAACATTACCATAGAAAGGTAAAATTGATATAGTCTTTATGTGCAAACAGCGCATAAATGGCGTACTTATTAGAGGAGAGGATGTATGCTACAAGCCCAGGGCACTGAACTCAGTGTCCGCAACCTGACAGGGTGCTCCGCCTTGTACCTGCGCAAGGTGAGATCCACCAGTTCCAAACGACCCCCGCGCGCTTCCGTTTCGATCCGGATGGATCTTCGCTGACCGTTCCGCCGCAGGGCGGCGAGCGTAGCAGCAGTCCCATTGATCACATCACGATTGTACCGGACTCATCCTATGGAGAAAGCACTCCCTGCGGCGCAGGCCGCGACCGCTCTCTTCGGAGGGCAAAAATCTACTGTTATGAGGTGTTGTTATGCAACAGAAGACAAAGCTGGGCCTCAACTTCGGTGTCCGTGGTTGGCTGCTCATGATCTTCGAATTCAGCGCTTTCGCTGTGTTCCAGGTCTTTACCAACTTCCCCATGAACATGCTGGGCGACTACTACGGCGGCGCCCAGAACATCTCTCCCCTGCTGACCATCGGTACCCTGGTGGGCATCGTGATCCAGCTGATCCTGTCCAACCAGGTCGGTAAGATGAAGAGCGTGAAGCCTATGGTTCTGCTCTTCGGTCTGCTGACCCTGGTGTTTGCCTTTGGCGTGGCTGTGATCCATCCCGGCACCCTCTGGCTGGTGTGCTACTTCCTGGTGTGCGTGTTCTCCAACATCTACGGTATGTTTGGTATCGGCATCATCATCGGCCAGTGGTTCCCCACCCGCAAGGGCGTGTTTATGGGCGTTGCCACTCTGATCTTCCCCGTTGTCAACGGTCTGATGGGTCCCTTCGCCGCCATGGTGTTCGGCGCCGGCGCTCCCAACCCCTTCAAGGGCTTCCTGCCCTACCTGATCTTCGGTGTGATCGGCTGGCTGATCGGCCTGATCTTCATCAAGGACTACCCCGAGCAGGTCGGCTGCTACCGTGATAACGACAAGACCTTCACCAAGGAGAAGGCCGACGCCATGCTGGCTGTCGAGATCGAGAACAAGAAGACCACCGTGTGGAAGCTTGGTCACACCCTGAAGTGCGGCCAGTTCTGGCTGATCACCATCCCCATGGGCACTCTGCTGATGTGCTCCGTGGGCATGATGACCCAGACCTCCCAGATCATCGGCTCCTACCCCGGCCTGGAGTTCGGTAAGGTCATGGGCATGGTCATGATCTTCGCTCTGATCGGCTCCTATGTCCTGGGCCTGGTGGACGGCAAGTTCGGCACCAAGACCGCCATCCTGATCTCCGAGATCGTCATGCTGCTGTCCGGTATCCTGGGCGCCATCGGCAATCAGACCGCCACCATGATCTCCATCGTCCTGCTGGCCATCTTCATGGGCGCCGGCTCCAACTTCACCGTGTCCGGCGCTGCTCAGTACTGGCGCCGTGAGGACTTCGCCACCGTGTTCGGTATTGTCAACCCCGTTGCCAATATCCTGCAGTGCATCGGCCCCGTCATGGTCGCCATGACCGTGTTCAGAGCCGTCACCCTGCCCTTCGCCCTGACCGCTGTGATCGCCGCCATCTCCATCGTCCTGGTTCTGCTGTTCAAGCCTGCCAAGGTGAAGGAAACCGACGACAAGTACCGTCAGGCTGCCGGCAAGGCTCTGGACGACGCTCTGGTGGGCCGCAAGTAATCCGGTGGACCCTCTCCCTCCTCTAACCGGGCAGCGCGGGATCTGCTCCCGCCGCTCATCATGATCCATAGGAATGCCGTTTACAATCACACGAAAGCCCCGGCTTGCTTGCAAGCCGGGGCTTTTTGCCCCCTTTTTCAGAATAATCTGAACAATTCATGAATTATTTGCCCGCTTCGTTGACAAAGGCCAACGGCAGGGATACACTGCATGGTATCAACTGTTTTTGAAAGGGAGCACTGCCATGCTGAAATTGGTAGACATACGCAAAAGCTACACCGTGGGTGACAACACCGTCTATGCGCTGCGGGGCGTGGATCTGGAGTTTCGGGAGAATGAGTTTGTCTCCATTCTCGGCCCCTCCGGCTGCGGCAAGACCACCACGCTGAATATCATCGGCGGTCTGGACCGCTACACCAGCGGCGACCTCATCATCAACGGCCGCTCCACCAAGGAGTATAAGGACAGCGACTGGGACGCCTACCGCAACCACTCCGTGGGCTTCGTGTTTCAGAACTACAATCTGATCCCCCACCAGACCGTCCTGGCCAATGTGGAGCTGGCCCTCACCCTTGCCGGCGTATCCAAGGCCGAGCGCCGCCGCCGCGCCACCGAAGCGCTGAAAAAGGTGGGGCTGGGCGATCAGCTCCACAAAAAGCCCAACCAGATGTCCGGCGGTCAGATGCAGCGAGTGGCCATCGCCCGCGCCCTCATCAACGACCCCAGCATCCTGCTGGCGGATGAGCCCACCGGCGCGCTGGACAGCGAGACCTCCGTGCAGGTCATGGAGCTGCTGAAGGAGGTGGCCAAGGACCGTCTGGTCATCATGGTCACCCATAACCCCGAGCTGGCGGAGGAGTACTCCACCCGCATCATCCGCCTCAAGGACGGCCAAGTCATCGGTGATACCAACCCCTATCGCGGGGAAGAGAAGGCCCCCACCCTCACCGGAAAACAGGCCAGGTCCGGCAAAAAGACCTCCATGTCCTTTGCCACCGCCCTCTCCCTGTCTCTCAACAACCTGATGACCAAGAAGGGCCGCACCGCTCTCACCAGCTTTGCCGGCTCCATCGGCATCATCGGCATCGCCCTGATCCTGTCCCTGTCCACCGGCATCAACGGCTACATCAATCAGGTGCAGCAGGAGACCCTGTCCAGCTACCCCATCACCATCGACGCGGAGAGCGTGGACATGGGCGCCATGATGGTCTCTCTCATGGGTGCACACCACAAAAACGACGTGGTGCATGAGGAGGGCCGGGTATACTCCTCCACCGTCATGTATGACATGATGGACTCCATGCTCAACGCCGAGACCTCCACCAACAACCTGAAGGCATTCAAGGAGTATCTGGACAGCGGAGAGAGCGCCATCACCGATCTGGCCAACATCCACTACAGCTACGACTTCGACTTTGACATCTACACCAAGGACAGCGACGGCGCCATCATCAAAAGCGATGTGATCTCCTTGATGCAGCAGGCCATGTCCTCCATGTACGGCGGCGACTACTCCTCCTTCTTCAACTCCTCCATGGGTTCCATGTACAACAACCTCGATGTGTGGGAGGAGCTGCTCCCCGGCGAGGACGGCGCCCTTGTGGGCCAGCAGGTGTTGGACCAGTATGACCTCATCCACGGCGCCTGGCCGAAGAATTACGACGAAGTGGTGCTCTTCGTGGACCCCAACAACGAGATCTCCGACATGATGCTCTACGCCCTGGGACTCATCTCCGCCCAGGAGATGAACGACGCTCTTTCCTCCATGGCGGACGGCGCCAAGGTGGACGCAGAGCAGATGAGCTGGAGCTATGAGGATCTGTGCGGCATCCAGTTCAAGATGCTGCTGCCCGCAGAGTATTACCAGTACGACTCCTCCACCGGAGGCTATGTGGATATGTCTGTCACCGAGACCGGCATGGACTTCCTCTACAACAGCGAAGATGTGGGCATCCCCCTGAAGGTGGTGGGCATCGCCCGTCCCAACCCCGACGCCACCTCCACCATGGTCAACGGTGCCATCGGCTACACCTCCGCCCTCACCCGCTATGCCATTGACACCACCACCGAAATGGATGTGGTGAAGCAGCAGATGGCGCACCCCGACACCGATGTGCTCCTCAACCTCCCCTTCGCCACCGGTGACGAGGTGGAGCCCACCGACGAGGAAAAGCAGATCGCCATCACCGAGGAGCTCTCCAACCGCGCTGTCACCGAAAAGGCCGCTGCCTACATTGATGTGATGAGCCGGGCCGGCGACCAGTATGTCGCCTCCATCGTGGCTCAGCAGATGGAGGGTCTCACCCGCCAGTCTATTGAGGAGATGATCGTTCGGCAGTACGCCTCCGAGATGGGTGTGGACGGCGAGACCGTGTCCGGTTACATCGCCAAAATGAGCGACGAGGAGCTTTTCTCCCAGGTGGAAAAGGCCATCGAGCAGCAGGTCCGCGAGCAGTACGCCGCCGGCGTGAAGCAGCAGATGGGCGCACTGAGTCAGGATCAGCTTGCCTCCATGCTGGACAGCTCCCTCACCGGCGTCTCCGCCAACCCCTACATGCCCGCTCAGCTCTTTGAGGCATGGCAGTTCAACTATCTCTATGACAACTATATGCCTGCCACCCTCTCCCACTCCACCTACGAGGACAATCTGGACCGGCTGGGCTATGTGGACCCCGCCGCTCCCTCCTCCATGAGCATCTATGTCTCCACCTTCGCGGACAAGGACACGATCGCCGGCCTCATTAAGGAGTACAACAACACCGTGTCCGAGGAGGATGAGATCAGCTACACCGACTATGTGGCCCTGCTCATGAGCTCCGTGACCAGCATCATCAGCGGCATCAGCTACCTGCTCATCGCCTTTGTGTCCATCTCTCTGGTGGTGTCCTCCATCATGATCGGCATTATCACCTATATCTCCGTGCTGGAGCGCACCAAGGAGATTGGCATTCTCCGCGCCGTAGGCGCCTCCAAGCGGGATATCTCCCGGGTGTTCAATGCGGAGACCCTTATTGTGGGCCTGGGCGCCGGCGTCATCGGCATTGTGGTGACATTGCTGCTCACCCTCCCCATCAACGCCATTCTCTTCCACTTTACGGGGATCCCCGGTCTGAAGGCCATCCTCCCCTGGCAGGGAGGGGTGATCCTGATCGCCATCAGCGCAGTGCTCACCATCATCGCCGGTCTCATTCCCTCCCGTGTGGCTGCACGCAAGGACCCCGTGGAGGCCCTCAGAAGCGAGTAACCAAACATCCCGCAAATCAGAACAGCGGGCAAACGGAAACGCCCGGACCTGCACGGTTCGGGCGTTTCTTCACGCAAAAGTAGACTTTTCCAGTTCTTTCTGGTAAGCTTTGTATATCAACAAAGCGGAATTTGACGGCGCAGCCGCCTTGCCTCTCCCTATGGGAGAGGTGGCAAAAATCTTCGATTTTTGACGGAGAGGGTACAAATTAACCCTCTCAGTCAGCGGCTCGTTCCTCGCACGCTGACTGCTCTCCCAAAGGGAGAGCCAAGACGGTTCCAACCGTCAAATCCCGGTTTGTCGGCGCTAAACAGTTCGCAGCAATGAAAACGCACTTCTATCCCCCTGCCGGGCGTATCGGCCTTGCAGCGTACCAAAGCCTCCCTCTGATGAGGGAGGTGGCAAAACGGAAGGTTTTGACGGAGGGAGAGAACACGAGCGATGCAGCTGTCTTGCAAGTTTTCTCTCCCTCAGTCCCCGCTGCGCGGCGACAGCTCCCTCGTCAGAGGGAGCCTTTCCGTTGCCCAGCCTACCCACCACACGCCTCAAGTCAGGCGCGGTATCCTGGGGCGCTGGATGTGCTTGCCGCTGAGCTGTGCGGCAGCAGGTACGAAGCTACCGTTGTGTCCGGTTTCGGGCGCCGGTGATGGTTGCTGAAACCGAAGTGTGTCAAACAGGTTTCTTAAGGGCGGCAGCCCTTATGCGACTCTTTGGTGACTTTCTGGTCGTGCGGATTTACAATGCAAGTGCAACAGGACATAAAAAGAGTGACTCAAAGAGTGAAAAGCCGTAAAATGGTAGTTGCGAGCAAACCATAAGGAGGCATCACTCAATGAGTCACTACCAGCACCTTACCATAAAA
>JAQXJQ010000015.1 GCA_029009035.1 Oscillospiraceae bacterium
CGGTTGATGCCCTTGACTTCGTTGACGATGCGCACGGAGATGCGGTCCAGCAGCTCATAGGGGATGCGGGCCCAGTCGGCAGTCATGAAGTCGTTGGTGGTCACAGCGCGGAGGGCCAGCATATGGTCGTAGGTGCGGCCGTCACCCATCACGCCCACGGATCTGGTGTTGGTGAGCACGGCGAAATACTGGCTGATGTGCTTGTCCCAACCGGCCTTGGCGATCTCATCGCGATAGATGAAGTCGGCCTCACGCAGCAGGTCGGCCTTCTCCTTGGTGATGTCGCCGATGATCCGGATGGCCAGACCGGGACCGGGGAAGGGCTGGCGCATCACCAGATAGTCGGGCAGGCCCAGCTCCCGGCCCAGCTGACGCACCTCGTCCTTGAACAGAAGGTCCAGAGGCTCCAGCACGCCCTTGAAGCGGGCCACCACCTCAGCGGGCAGCAGACGGTTATGATGGCTCTTGATCACATCGGCGTCGCCCTTGCCGGACTCGATCACATCGGGATAAATGGTGCCCTGGGCCAGATAGTCCCGGTTGGTGATGCCGAAGCGCTCGGCCTCGTCACGGAACACATAGCCGAACTCCGCACCGATGATGCGGCGCTTCTCCTGGGGGTCCTCCACCCCGGCCAGTTTGCTGAGGAACCGCTCCTCCGCGTCCACGCGGACAAAGTGGATACTCCACTTGGAGAAAGCTTCCTCGATCTCGTCGCCCTCGTTCTTGCGCATGAGGCCGTGGTCCACGAACACGCAGGTCAGCCGGTCGCCGATGGCCTCGGCCAGCAGAGCGGCCAGCACAGAGGAGTCCACGCCGCCGGACAGCGCCAGCAGCACGCGGCCGTCACCGATCTGCTCCCGCAGCGCGGCAACGGTACTCTTGCAAAAATCGCCCATGCGCCAGCTGCCGGCGGCATGGCAGATGCGGTAGAGGAAGTTGCGGATCATATCGGAGCCGTACTGGGAGTGGTTGACCTCGGGGTGGAACTGCACGCCGTAGATCCCGCGCCGGGCATTGGCAATGCCCACGGTGGGGCAGGCTTTACTGTGGGCCACAAGCTCGAAGCCCTCAGGCACCTTTTCCATGTAGTCCCCATGGCTCATCCATGTGATGCTCTGACGGGGCAGGCCGTAGAACAGGTCGCAGGAGGGGTCAAAGAAGGTCTCGGTCTTGCCGTACTCACGGGCCTGGTCGCTCTCGGCGGCGGACACCCGGCCGCCCAGAGTGTGGGCGATGAGCTGGCAGCCGTAGCAAATGCCCAGCACAGGCACATTCAGATCAAAGATCGCAGGGTCGACCTGAGGAGAGTCAGGCAGATAGACGCTGTTGGGGCCGCCGGTAAAGATAAAGCCGATGGGCTTTTTCGCCGCCAGCTCGGACACGGGGGTGGTATAGGGCAGCACCTCGCAGTACACATTGCACTCACGCACGCGGCGGGCGATGAGCTGGTTATACTGGCCACCGAAATCGAGAACAATGACACACTCATTTTTCATCTGCATGACCTCACAATACAGGATGGGGCAAAAAAGGATACACCCCTTCATTTTATTACAGCGCGTATTATATCAGCCGCGATTTTTTTCGTCAAGAACTTTTGCAACATCGCAGTTCATTTCCTGCAATATCCTGTGGTTTTTCTTGACAGCGGCCACATGGGAGCGTATAATTGGCAAGTAAACGAGGATGTTTATATCTGCGGGGATGGTGCATCCTCGTGGAAAAACATCCTCTTTTTTTGTTTTTATGCGGACCCACGCCTGAGGGCGGCCGGTTTTCGCATTTGCGGGACAGGAGGATCATTTATGAAGTGCGTAAAGTATATTTTTGTCACCGGCGGCGTAGTATCCGGATTGGGCAAAGGCATCACCGCGGCCTCCCTGGGACGGCTTCTGAAGTCCAGGGGGCTGAAGGTGGCAGCCCAGAAGCTGGATCCGTATATTAATGTAGACCCCGGCACCATGAGCCCCTATCAGCACGGCGAGGTTTATGTCACCGAGGACGGCGCGGAGACCGATCTCGATCTGGGCCACTATGAGCGCTTCATCAACGAGGACCTGAATATGTTCTCCAACCTCACCTCCGGCAAGGTCTATTGGAATGTGCTCAACAAAGAGCGCCGGGGGGAGTATCTGGGCGAGACTGTGCAGGTCATCCCCCACATCACCAACGAGATCAAGTCCTTCATCTACAATGTGGGCAAGAAGTCTGACGCCGACGTGGTCATCACCGAGGTGGGCGGCACCACCGGCGACATTGAGAGCCAGCCCTTCCTGGAGGCCATCCGTCAGGTGGGTCTGGAGGTGGGCCGGGAGAACTCCCTCTATATCCATGTCACCCTCGTCCCCTTCCTCCGCGGCTCCAACGAGCACAAGACCAAGCCCACCCAGCACTCCGTGAAGGAGCTGCAGGGCATGGGCATCAACCCCGACATCATCGTGCTGCGCTGCGATGAGCCTCTGGAGGAGAGCATCTTCCGGAAGATCGCGCTGTTCTGCAATGTGAAGCAGGACTGTGTCATCGAGAATATCACCATCCCCGTGCTCTACGAAGCCCCCCTCATGCTGGAAAAGGGCGGATTTTCCGACATCGTCTGCCGGGAGCTGAACATTGAAGCTCCCCCCTGCGACCTCAGCGGCTGGCAGGCCATGGTGGAACGCATCGAAGCCCGCTCCAAAAGCGTTTCCATCGCCATCGTGGGCAAGTATGTTCAGCTTCACGACGCCTACCTCTCTGTGGCGGAGGCCCTGCGTCACGCCGGATATGAGCACGGCTGCTTTGTGGATATCCAGTGGATCGACTCTGAGACCGTGACCGCAGACAATGTGGACCAGATCCTGGCGGGCTGCCACGGCGTCATCGTGCCCGGCGGCTTCGGCGGACGGGGCATCGAGGGTAAGATCGTCACCGCAGATTACTGCCGGCGGACCAACCTCCCCTATCTGGGGATCTGTCTGGGAATGCAGGTGGCGGTCATCGCCTTTGCCCGCAGCGTCTGCGGTCTCAGCGACGCCAACTCCAGAGAGTTCGACGAGGGCAGCGCCCACAAGGTCATCGACTTTCTCCCCGATCAGAGCGATGAGACCAATAAGGGCGGCACCCTTCGTCTGGGCGCCTACCCCTGCAAGGTGACGGAGGGTTCCGTGATGCACCGGTGCTACGGCAAGGATCTCATCTCCGAGCGCCACCGCCACCGCTATGAATTCAACAACGACTACCGGGACCTCCTCTCCGGCGCCGGTCTGGTCATCAGCGGCACCTCCCCCGATGACTACATCGTGGAAACGGTGGAGATCCCCGAAAACGATTTTTATGTGGCGGTCCAGTTCCACCCGGAATTCAAGAGCCGTCCCAACCGGCCCCACCCCCTGTTCCTGGGTCTGGTAGAGGCCGCACTGAAAAAGTAAGCGAAGGGAGCACCCCTATTATGTGCGGAATTGTGGGTTACACAGGCAGCAGCAGCGCCGTGCCCGTTCTGCTCAGCGGTCTGAAGCGGTTGGAGTACCGCGGATACGACTCTGCGGGCATCGCTGTGAATACCGGCGGCAGCCTGCAGATGGTCAAGGCCAGCGGGCATCTGGAGCACCTTATGGAGCGGCTCAAGTCCACCCCCCTGTCCGGCACGTCCGGCATCGGGCACACCCGATGGGCCACTCACGGCGCGCCCACTGATATCAACGCTCACCCCCATATGTCCAACGACGGACAGTTTGCGGTGGTGCACAACGGCATCATCGAAAACTACGCCCAGCTCCGGGAGGAGCTGACGGAAAACGGCTTTCAGTTCTCCAGTGAGACCGACACGGAAGTGATCGTCCATCTCCTGGAGTATTACGATCAGGGCGACCCAAAGGTGGCGGTGATGAAAGCCGCCTCCCGGCTGGAAGGCTCCTACGCCCTGGGCGTGGTGTGCGCCCGGTTCCCCGACACGCTGTACACCGCCCGCCTGTCCTCCCCCCTCATTCTGGGTGTGGGCATCGGAGAGAGCTTCTTCGCCTCCGATGTGACGGCGCTGGTGAGGCACACCAAAAATGTCATCTACATGGAGGACGGCGAGTTCGCCTGCATCACCCCCCGGGGGATCGAGGTCTTTGACTCCACCGGCGCTCCCATCAGGAAAACCGTCTCCCGTGTGGCGTGGGACGTGGAGGCGGCGGAAAAGGGCGGCTACGACCATTTCATGCTCAAGGAGATCATGGAGCAGCCCAGAGCGCTGAAGCTCACCATTGAGCCCCGCATCCGGGACGGACGCATCGTGCTGGACGAGTTTGAGTCCTTCCGCGCTCAGCTTCCCAACATCCGCAAGGTGGTCATCACCGCCTGCGGTTCCGCTTATCACGCCGGATGCGTGGGCCGCTATGTCATCGAGCAGCTGTGCCGCATCCCGGTGGAGGCCGAGCTTGCCAGCGAGCTGCGCTACCGCAACCCCATTATCGACAGCAGCACCCTGCTCATCGTGGTCTCCCAATCCGGCGAGACCGCCGATACCATTGCAGCCCTCAAAGAGTGCAAGGCCCGGGGCGCCACCGTCCTGGCGGTGGTCAATGTGGTGGGCAGCACCATCGCCAAGCTGGCCGACTATGTGCTCTACACCTGGGCCGGACCGGAGATCGCCGTAGCCACCACCAAAGGATACACCACTCAGGTGGCGGTGCTTGACCTTTTCGCCGTCTGGGCAGCCGAAGCGCTGGGCACCATCTCCGCCCAATCCTGCGCAGACTATGTGAAGCAGCTGCTCTCCCTGCCCGAACGGGCTCAGAGAGCCATCGACCTCAACCCCGGCATACCCGCGCTGGCCCGGCAGTACAAAGCTGCCGACGCCATGTTCTTCATCGGCAGAAACATCGACTATGCCATCTGTCTGGAGGGTTCCCTGAAGCTGAAGGAGATCTCCTACATCCACTCGGAGGCCTATGCCGCCGGCGAGCTGAAGCACGGCACCATCGCCCTCATTGACGAAGGCCGGCTGGTGGTAGCGCTGGCCTGCCAGGAGGCGCTCTTTGACAAGATGATGTCCAATGTCCGGGAGGTCAAGGCCCGGGGCGCCCAGGTGCTGGCCGCCGCGCTGGAGGGCAACCGCCGCATCCTGTCCCAGGCGGACGACGTGCTCTACATCCCCGACACCGATCCTCTGTTCCTGGCGATCCCCGAGATCATTCCCCTGCAGCTGTTTGCCTACTACATGGCCAGGGAAAACGGCTGCGATATTGATAAGCCCAAAAATCTGGCCAAATCTGTCACTGTGGAGTAAAGAATATGAAAAGCACTTACGAAAGTCCCCTCTGCAGCCGCTATGCCACAAAGGAGATGCAGTATATCTTCTCCCCCGACTTCAAGTTCTCCACCTGGCGCAAGCTGTGGATCGCCCTGGCGGAGAGCGAGCAGGAGCTGGGTCTGCCCATCACCGACGCACAAATCGCAGAGATGCGGCAGCACATCTATGACATCGACTACGACAAGGCGGCGGAGTATGAGCGCAAGCTGCGCCACGATGTGATGGCCCATGTCCACACCTTCGGCGAGCTGTGCCCCACCGCGAAGCCCATTATCCATCTGGGGGCCACCAGCTGCTATGTGGGCGACAACACCGATGTGATCCAGATGCGGGAAGCGCTGCTGCAGATCAAGAAGCTGCTGGTCAACGCCATGGCAGCCCTCTCGGACTTTGCCCGCCGATGGAAGGACACCCCCACCCTGGCCTACACCCACTTCCAGGCCGCTCAACCCACTACCGTTGGAAAGCGTGCCACCCTGTGGCTGCAGGATCTGGCCATGGACTATGAGCGGCTGGAGTATGAGCTCTCCCACCTGAAGCTGCTGGGCTGCAAGGGCACCACCGGCACCTGCGCCAGCTTCCTGGAGCTTTTCGAGGGCGACCGTGACAAAGTGCGTCAGGTGGAGGAGAAGATCGCCGCAAAAATGGGCTTTGACGCCTGCATGCCCGTCTCCGGCCAGACCTATTCCCGCAAGGTGGACGCCTTTGTGCTCAACGTGCTCTCCGGCATTGCCCAGAGCTGCCACAAGATGGGCAACGACATCCGCCTGCTGGCCCATATGAAGGAATTTGACGAGCCCTTCGAGACCAATCAGATCGGTTCCTCCGCCATGGCCTACAAGCGCAATCCCATGCGGTGCGAGCGCATCTGCTCTCTGGCCCGCTATGTGATCAACGACAGCAAGAACGCCGCCGACACCGCCGCGGTGCAGTGGCTGGAGCGCACCCTGGATGACTCCGCCAACCGCCGCATCGCCATCCCCGAGGCGTTCCTGGCCACCGACGCCATCCTGACCCTGGTGTCCAATGTGATCTCCGGCGGCACCGTCTACCCGAAGGTGACGGAAAAGCACCTGAAGGAAGAACTGCCCTTCATGGCCACCGAAAACCTGCTCATGGACGCGGTGGCCCGGGGCGGCGACCGGCAGGAACTTCACGAGGTCATCCGCCAGTGCTCCCAGCAGGCGGCAGCCAGAGTCAAGCTGGAGGGCGGCGACAACAACCTGCTGGAGCTGCTCGCCCGGGATGAGCGCTTCGATCTCAGCAAAGAGAACCTCGGCGAGGTTCTGGACATCAACAAGTTCGTGGGCTGCGCTCCGGAGCAGACCGAGGGTTTCCTGAAGGAGTATATCGACCCCATTCTGGATGAAAACAAGGACCTTCTCGGCATGACTGCCGAAGTCCGGGTATAAATAGAGGAGGCTTTCCGTATGCTGACAGCAATCGTGGGAATTAACTGGGGTGACGAGGGCAAGGGCCGCATGGTGGACCTGCTCAGCTCCCGCTATGATGTGGTCATCCGTTATCAGGGCGGCAACAACGCCGGTCACACCGTCATCAATGAAAAGGGCAAGTTCATTCTGAACCTGCTCCCCTCCGGCATCCTCCGGGATGAGACCGTCAATGTGATGGGTCCCGGCATGGTCATCGACACAGAGCATCTCTTCCACGAGATCGCCGCTCTGCGGGATAAGGGCATTGAGATCACCCCCCGCCATCTGGTCATCAGCGACCGTGCTACCATCTGTATGCCCTATCATAAAATGCTGGATGTTCTGGAGGAAGACCGTCTGGCGGACAAGAAGTTCGGTTCCACCCGCCGGGGCATAGCTCCGGTCTACGCGGACAAGTATATGAAAAAGACCCTCCGCATGGGCGACCTGCTCTCCCCCGACACGCTGAAGGCGAAGCTGGCAGACCTGCTGGAGTGGAAGAACCTGTTCATCGTCAACGGCTACGGCCATGAGCCTGTCACCGTGGACGCCATGTATCAGTGGCTCATGGACTACGCCATGCCCTTCGCCCCCTATGTGAAGGACACCACCCGCTACCTCAACGACGCCATCGACAGCGGCAAGTCCGTGATGTTTGAGGCGCAGCTGGGCGCGCTGCGTGACATCGACTTTGGCATCTACCCCTACACCTCTTCCTCCTCCACCATCGCCGCCTACGCCCCCATCGGTGCGGGCATCCCGTCCAGGAAGCTGGACAATGTGGTGGGCATCATGAAGGCCTACTCCAGCTGCGTGGGCGAGGGCCCCTACACCTGCGAGCTGTTCGGCGCTGAGGCCGACGCCCTGCGTGAGGCCGGCGGCGAGTACGGCGCCGCCACCGGACGCCCCCGCCGCGTGGGCGGCTTTGATGTGGTGGCCTCCCGCTACGGCGTGCTGATGCAGGGTGCCGATGAGATCGCCCTCACCAAGCTGGACGTGCTGTCCTACCTGGATCAGATCCCCGTGTGCGTGGCCTACGAGGTGGACGGTCAGCGGGTGGACGACTTCCCCAGCGGCGACGCGCTGGTGCGTGCCAAGCCGGTGTACGAGTATCTCCCCGGCTGGAAGTGCGATATCTCCGGCTGCCGCAGCTTCGCAGAGCTGCCCAAGGCTGCTCAGGACTATGTGAAGTATATTGCCGACACTGTGGGCTGCAAGATCCGCTATGTCTCCGTGGGCGCCGGACGGGACGAGTACTTCGAGATGTAAGAAACACAAAAAACCTGCTCCGAGAGCTCGGAGCAGGTTTTTTCATTGCTTGTATTCAGTTACAGCGCAGGACATCCTGATAGAAGTCGTTCATTTCCTCCTCGGTGGGGAATACGGCCACATACATCTGATTGGCCATGGCGCCGGAGAGGGCTTCGGGGATGCGGTCCACCATCTTCATATTATCGCCGTACTTGGCCATGATGTCATCGTGGCTCATGACGAAATTCTTGCCGTCCCGCAGACCGGCAAAGGCGCAGTAGCAATGCTCACCCACAGGGGCAAGGCTGCTGTCATAGGCGATCATATCCGCCCAGATCTTGTACACATTGGTGGAGTGGGCAAAGTTGATCATATCGGGGGTGAAGCCGCCGCAGGGGCGCATATTGACCTCCAGCGCGATGATCTTGCCCTTCTTGCCCAGGCCCTCATGATCGCTGAGCAGGCGGAAGAACTCAAAGTGGACAAAACGGCTCTTGACGCCGAAGCTCTTCACCGTGGCACGACCGGCAGCGCGGGTATCCTCGGGCAGGTCCTTGAGAATGTAGTAGATGGAGTTGTCGTTGTCGTTCACAATGTCCATCACGGAGTTGGGGGTCACATTGCCGGTCTCAAAAATGGGCTCGCCGTTGGAGTCGATGATGGCGTCGTAGGAGTTGACCTCAGCATGGATAAACTCCTCCATGATATAGGGCACGCCCTCGGGCCGGTCCACCATGAAGTGCTCCAGATCCTCGTCACACTTCAGCTTGTAGGTATTGGCCGCGCCCACGCCGTTGTCCGGCTTCACCACCACGGGATAGCCCACTTCCTTGATGAATTCACGGCAGCCCTCAATGTCCTCCACCAGATGGTACCGGGCCACGGGAATGTTCACCGCGGTATAATAGGGCTTCATCTTGGATTTGTACTTGATGCGGGGAATGTCCTCCACCTGGAAGCCGCTGGTGATATGGAAATCGGTGCGCAGATGGGCGTCCCGCTCCAACCAGTACTCATTGTTGGACTCCAGCCAGTCGATGCGGCCGTACTTGGAGATAAAGAAGGCCACCGCGCGGTAGACCTCATCGTAGTTCTCCAGGCTGCCCACCTTGTAGTACTCGTTGAGGCTGCCCTTCAGCTCGTCCATCAGCTCGTGATAGGGCTGATCGCCGATACCCAGCACATTCATCCCATTATTCTTCAGCTCACGGCAGAACTGCCAGTAGTTTGTGGGGAAATTGGGGGAAATAAAAATCACATTTTTCATCCTGCGTTCCTCTTTCTCGCTCTTTTGGTCTCAGCCCAGCAGCTTGGGCGCAAAGTATTCCACCTGCTTATACCACCAGGGCCAGTCGTGGCTGCAGTCAAAGCCCCAGAAATCCACCCAGATGTCAATCCCCTTCTCACGGAAGATCTCCTTCAGGCGATGGGTGGACTCAGGGAGCTCCCACGGGCCCTGACCCACGCAGATAATGCCCTTGTTCCGTCCGTACCAGGAGACATAGGGGTGGTCGGCAGGCATATTGGCCAGGTAATGAACGGGGGAGTTTTTGTACACCCACTCGTCCATATAGTCTCCGAAGCCGTACTCCGCGGTGTAGATCCCGCTGAGGGCCAGAAGTCCGGTGTACAGATCCGGCCGGCGGAAAAACAGGTTTGCGGCATGGGTGGCGCCCAGACTGCAGCCAAAGGCGATGATGCCGGGCTGACCGTCCCAGCCGTTGCGGCTGTTGACCATATCGCGGATAAAATAGGGGATCTCATCCATCAGGTAGTGCATCCACTGCTCATGCCGCCAGGAGCGCCATGCGGGATCGCCGTTTTTGTTGGACCAAGTCTCCTGATCAACAGTATCCACGGCGAACACCATCACCTGACCGCTCTCGATCCAGGGATCCCAGACATTGGCCATCCGGTAGTTCTCAAAATCGAAAAAGCGGCCATCCTGACAGGGGATGAACAGAACGGGACGGCCGCTGTGACCGTAAACCTTGCACTCCATCTCTCTTCCGAGACTGTGGCTGTACTGCTTAAAATATTGCATTTCCATGGGACTCACCTCAATCAAAATGATAAAGCAGCGTGTTCATAAAGAAGGGGATCTGCCGCTCCCAGCTGGCTTCACAGTGTTCGCCCGCCGGAACGATCCGGCTGTCCACAAGCACGCCCTTATCCATCAGCCTGGCTGTGGCACGGGCAAATTTACCTCTCATGCCACGGTGGTTGCCAAGCTCCCGCTGGCCGTAATCCATATAGAGCACGGTGTCGGGGGCAACGCTCGCCCCGGCGATCATGCGCTCCATGGCTCCTCTTGCGATCCACAGGGAGGGCGAGAGCGCCGCCGCCCGGGAAAACACCTCATTATACTCCAAAAGGGCATACACACTCATGAGGCCGCCCATGGAGCTTCCGGCGATAAAGGTATTCTCCCGCTGGGGCAGCGTGGGAAAATTCTCGTCTACAAAGGGCTTGAAGCAGTTGACCATCCACTCCATGGTCTCTCTCCCCCGCCCTTCGACCTTGCCGAAGCCGCCGGCCTCAAAATCGAAGGGAGAGTATTCGGAAAGCCGCCCGTTGTCCGGGTCATGGGTACACTCCACAGCGGCAATGATCATCTGGGTCTTGCTGCGATCCATATACCGCTTCATGCCCCAGCTGGTTCCATAGGTGGCGTGAGAGTCATAGAACACATTGTGCCCGTCAAACATATACAGCACCGGATAGCGCCGATCCGGCTCTTTTCGAATGGAGTTGGGGATATAGACATACGCTCTGCGCTCTTCCTCACCCGACAACTCCGGAATGGTCATTTTCCAAACTTCCAACATGATGATAGCCTCTGATATCTGGTTTTTTGCCTATGGCATTTAAGTGATTTTAGCACATTACCGTAAAATAATCAATCCGTTTTCCCCTGTGCAGAATGCAAAAACTCCCGGTGGATCTCCACCGGGAGTTTCAGACTGTCGGAAAAGCCGGATTTACATGCACGAAGTGCAAGAGCCTCGCAGAGTTCCGTCATCCGCAGATGACGGAATAAAATGAAATCCGTTTTTTCTGAGGACATGTGCCTCAGAAAAAACACTTCTCAGTTCGCAAGCGTGCGAGCACAGCGAGTGCGCAGAAGCGAACTGCATCCCCTCGAAGAAATGCTTGCATTTCTGAGAAGCGTGTCGAAGTTTTTCGACACGCTGAAAAACTCCCGGTGGATATCCACCGGGAGTTTTCATCAAACGGAAAAAGAATCTGCGGGATCAGTGCAGCCACTTGGCGCTGGCGGGAGCCAGCAGGTTTCGGATCTGGATGCCCTTGGCCAGATTGCCGGTGATCTTCACCTGACCGCTGAGGTACAGCTTATCCACAGACGCCCTGCCCTCGGCCATGGCCAGCAGATTGTCCAGACTGGCGGAGATAAACGCGTCGGCAAAGGGCATGGTATGGGGATAGATATTGATCTCACCATTGGAGAACTCCACGCTGATCACGCCCTCGCTGCGGCCGTTGAAGTAGATCTGGAGCACGCGGTGATAATCGGTGGAGAACTGATCCTTCAGTTCCTTCTTATTGGCCTTATCCAGCTTCATGTACGCATCCTTGAGCATCTCAAAGGCTTCCTCAAAGCTCACCCGATTTTCCACAGTCTCCTCATAGATCTCGCCGTACATACGGTTATACTGCTCAGCGCTCTTGTCCCAGGAGAAGTCCTTGGTCATGCAGCGGCGGCGAAGCTTGCAGAACACCTCGTAGTCGCAGAAGTAAACGCCCACGGCCTCCAGCACAGCCAGATACAGGGCCTTTGCGGTATAATCCTGGAAGGAGAAGCCGTCACCCACTCCGTCAAAGCTGCTGTACGGCCGCACAGAGTCCTTCAGTCCGCCGGTCTCATGGACGATGGGCACGGTGCCGTAGCGCATGGCCATCATCTGGGACAGGCCACAGGGCTCAAAGCGGGAAGGCATCAGATAGAAGTCGGCGCCGGCAAAGACCTCGTTGGCCACCTCATCGTTGTAGTCGGAGGAAAAACCGACCTGCCCGGGCCAGTTGTGCTGGGCCCAGCGGAAGTACTCCTCATACTGGGGATCGCCCTGACCGAACACGATCAGCTGCACGCCCAGATCCATCAGTCCGGGCAGAACCAGCTTGACCAGCTCAATGCCTTTCTGCTCCACCAGGCGGGCCACAGATGCCAGCAAGGGATAGCCATGCTCCACGGTCAGGCCAAAGCGCTTCTGAATGGCAGCCTTGCACACAGCCTTGCCCTGCATATCCTCCACGGAGAAGTTGCAGGGGATCCCGGTATTCTTTTCGGGGTCGTAGAGGTTCATGTCGATACCGTTCAGGATGCCCCGCAGCTTGTGCTCCACGATGTCGGCTACTCCCTGCAGGCCGTGGCCAAAGGCAGGAGAGTGCAGCTCTCTGGCATAGGTGGGAGACACAGTGGACACCGCATCGGCCATCAGCATGGCGCCCTTCATCAGGTTGATATCGTGACGGCCCTCGAACTCATAGCCCAAACCGCCGTCGTACCAGCCGATGGGCAGGCCAAAGGTGTCATAAAGCTCTCTGGCGCCAAACTGGCCCTGATAGGCAATGTTGTGAATGGTGTACACAGAGCGGATCCCCCGCAGTTCCTCACGGGAGCTCTGGGCGTCCCTGAGATAGATGACCGCAAGCGCAGTCTCCCAGTCGTTGCAATGGATGATCTCCGGCACAAAGTCCAACTCGAAGAGCAGATCCACCACGGCCTTGGAGAAAAAGGCAAAGCGCAGCTTGTCATCGTCATAGCCGTACAGCTTGGGGCGCATAAAGAAATCTTGGTTGTCCACAAACCAGACAGTGATCCCGTTGTACTCCATGCGGTTCAGGCCGCAGTAGAACTCGCGCCAGCCCACCCGAACCGTCAGTTCTTTCACCAACTCGATTTGATCCCCAAACTTGTCCCTGACACACTGATACAAAGGGGTCATAATGGCGATCTCATCCCCCGAGGCCTTCAGTGCGGGGGGCAGCGAAAAGGCCACATCGGCCAAACCGCCGGATTTGGAGAAGGGTGCACATTCACTTGTGACGAACAAAATCTTCATACCATCATCGACTCCTTTTATCAAAACAGCTGTGTTCCGCTGTATATTTCTGCAATACTCTAAGTTAAGAGTAGCACTTTTGTACAATCATTGCAAGAGCCGGATGCCATTTTTTCACAAATAATCCAAATAGCCCCATTAAGCCTTCATTTTCCCACTTTTCTCATAGGAGGCGCACACCGCATTGATGACCGAAGCGCGCATTCCGCCGCGCTCCAGTTCCGCCACCCCCACAATGGTGGATCCGCCGGGTGAACATACCTCATCCTTCAGCTCGCCCGGGTGCTTTCCCGTCTCCAAAACCATGGCCGCAGCCCCCATCACTGTCTGCGCGGCATATCGCAGGGCCTCGCCGCGGGGAAGCCCGGTCAGCACACCGGCGTCCGCCATGGCCTCAATGAAGGGGTAGACAAAGGCAGGCCCGCAGCCGGCTACCGCGGTGAACTGATCCATGAGGTGCTCGTCCATCCGCTCCACCAGGCCGGCAAAGCGCAGCATCCCCTCCACTTCGGCGATGGTACCCTCCTCTTCGACCGCCATGGCGGACAGGGCAACCGCCCCCATTCCGATCTCCACACAGGTATTGGGCATGATCCGAAGAACCGGGATCCCCCCGAACAGCGCTCCCAACCGCTCCAGCGTCAGCCCCGCAGCCACAGAGATGAGGACCTTCTCCTCCCCTGCGCTGCAGCACTCCTCTAAAACGGGCATGATCTGCGCCGCAACATCCGTAAAGTGATAAGGTTTTACACACAAAAAGATGTATTTCCCCTCGCGCACCGCCATTTCATTGTCGGCGGCCACGGCGCACCCAAGCTCTTCGGCCAATCTTTCTGCCTTTTCCGGCGTGCGGTTGCTCAGGATCAGCTGCTCCGCGCCCACCGCGCGGCAAACTGCCCGAGCCAGCGCCGCACCCATGTTTCCCGTTCCGATAAACGCTGCGGTTTTCATATCCTGTCCCTCCGCACATTGTGATGTTCTGTCAGCCTTAGGCTTTGATGTTTTTTACCATTGTATCATCCTTTGCTGCTGTACTCAATACCCTTGTACATCGGTTCTCCGTCATATATCCCCAGGAAGCGGGTGGCGTTGATATATTGTCTGGCCTGCTCCGCGGTAATACCCATGGCCTCCAGCTGGGAGGCGGAGGGCATGATCTCCGCCTCCAGAAGTGCCTGGCCGGACTGAGCCAGCTGCTTGCGCCGCAATTCCGCCTGTTCCGCTGCCAGCTCCTGCTGTTTGCGCTCTGCGGTGAGCTGATTTTGGCGGATCTTCTCCCACAGTTCCTGCTCCTGCTGCCGCTGATCGGAGTTGTATTTCTTCACAGCCAATGCCTGCTCCGCTTCCCAACGCTCCTGTTGGAGGCGGTTCTGTTCCGCCTTCATGGCCTGCTCGGCGCTCCACATATCCTGCTGGATCTTGTTCTGCTCAGCCTCCATGGTCTGCTCTGCCGCCCATTTGTCCAGCTGTAGGTTGAACTGGTCCACGCTGAGTCCGGACTCCAACCCCCATTTTTCCAGGCTTATCAGTTGGCTCAGCTTTTGCTGGGCATTGCGCAGGACCGAATCGGCGATCTCAAACTCACCCTGAGCGCGAAGCTCTGCCACCTTCTGCGCGGTATCTGCCGCAAGCTTGACCTGTGCGCTGTTCACCGCCATGCGGTTTCTGGCCGCAGTGTTGGCAATGGCGTCATACTGCGCCGCAGCAATGCCGCCCTTGTCTCCCCTGGCCTGCGCGTACAGTGTCTGATTGTCTCGGGCATTGGCCTCATCCAGCGCGATCTGTGCCCGCTGGGTGTCATACATGGCTGCCGCCTCTGTCTGCGCCCGCTCCAGTTCCGCGACTGCCTTGCGCATGGCAGATTCCGCCGCGTTTCTTGCCTGGCGGTTTGCGGCGCTCTCCCACTCATCCAAGGCATTCCGCAGGGGCCGCAGATCGGGCGCGGTGAGCTTTTTCCCCGCCGTCTCACTGACGAGCTCCACCCCGCTCACCGCAGCCGCGGGGATCTGCTCTACGCTCTGCTGCGGCATGTTCTGCACAGCTTCGCTCTGCTGGGGCAGCTCCTGCTGAGGCGTGCTCTGCTGTGTGGGCTTCTGAGCTGTCTGCGCCGGATCTTTCTCCGGCCGCTTCCCCGTCGAAACAGTGCTTTGGGTCGTTCCGGCGGCAACCGGCTTTCTGACTCCCATCATCGAGGCGTCCAGAACCGTTTTGTAAGACATATCCTCTCACATCCTTCCTAAATCTTCTTATCCCCGCAAAATGTAAGCGCTGTACCCCTGCCCGATCAGCCTGTCGCACAGCTCCCTTGCCTTCACTCGATCCCCGAAGGCGCCTACCTGCACCTTATAGACCGTCTGTGCGGGCTCATCCTGCCGTTTTTTGAGCCCTCCCCGCTTCACCAGCACCTCCACGATAGCCTCCGCACACCTGTGGGCATAGTCGTCGGTGAGGATCACCGGCACATCGGTCCGGCTGTCCATGAACCCAAGCTCCAGCAGTGTGGCGGGCATTCGCGTGGCGGTCAGCACATACAGTTCCGCGGTAGGTTTGGGGTTTGCCCGGTTTCCTCTCAGGCCCGTGTGGGCGATCAGGGCATCGTACATCTCATTCTGCCACGCCACCGTCTCCGCATCCGTCCCGGGGTAGCGGTAAACCACAATGCCGCCCCCTGTTCCGCCCCTGATCCCGGCATTGTGATGGACCGCCAGAAAGTAATCCGCCTTCCATCGGTTGGCCGCGTTCACTCTGGCGGCCAGATCAATGGCGGCCTCACCGTTGGTGTCATCCACCCTCAGCAGCTCATACCCTTCATAGTTCTTCAGCAGCTCCTCCACATAGTCGCACACCCGGTCATTGAGCCACCACTCAGGCGTTTCCTTCGGGTCCAGTGTCTTCAGGCAGTGCTTTCCCGGAGTGCCCAACCGATGTCCGGCCCCCAATGCAATGCGAAATTCAGCCATTGCCGTTCTCCTCCCTGCCTGTGTGTTTCTCCGCCTGCGTCCCGAAATAGAAGGAGATGATCACCGTATAGACCGTGAGGAAGCTCTGATCGAGCTTCCCCGTTACGGTAAGATGGGCAAACACCCCCGTCAGCGCCAGTGTGACGATGCTCTTCACCGTCAGCAGTCTGGATACGCGCTCTCTCATCCCCTTCCCTCCTGTTCCAGGTCACTAATCCGGTGAAGCATCACCTTGAACCGCTCGTCGTCCACATCGAGCCGGCGTTCGATCTCATAGGTTCGCTCCACCACATGGTTGTGCTTGTCCACCTTTTCCTCCAGCTTTTCCAGCCGGTACCCGATCAGCGCAGACGCCTTTCTGTTTGCGAAATAGGTGCCGGCCAGTGCGCCGATCAGTCCCAGCAGCGCCACGATCACGCTCTCTGTCACACGGCTCACCCCTTGCCGTCCTCACCGGTGATCTTTGCGTACTCCTCCTCGGTGATCATACCGTCAGAGGCCGCCTTCTTCAGCCCCTCAAGGGTGATCTTCTTCCGGCGATAGAGATTTGCCAGTGCCTTTGCTCTTGCGCTCATCATTCCGCACCTCCATAGATCATTTCGTAAGCGTTCTCAAGATCGGTGGGCTTACCCATCTTCACGGTGCAGGTGCCGTCCACATGGACAGTCAGATCGCCGCGGACGGAAAACTCGCTGTTGTCCCACTCGGTATCCCGGATCTCGGAACCGCTCCGGACGGGAAGTCCATCCTCACCGTCCTCGTAGAGCTCCACTTCGGTCCGCTCCACGATAGACCACGCCGCACCGTCCGCAAACAGCGCGGATGCGGTGTCGCAGTCCATCTCGAGGGTGATCGACTTGGACTCCCGGCCGTCCCAGTCCCGGTCGGACATTCTGCCGCTGACCACTGCGGGATAGCAGGTTCCGTTCATTTTCACATAGGTCATGTTTCTCATCCTTTCTTATTCCAGCACATTAAAATTGCTGTCGATCGGCGTTTCACTGTAAAGTACCATCACCGGACGCAGGTAGTTGCTCGCGCTCAGCTGAGTTGAGCCGAAGCTGCCATTTTCCGTTACCAAAGATCCTGTCGTTACGCTGAGAATAGGATAATTGGGATTGTAGACACAGCAGGGCGTGCGGAGAAACCACGCCGCCGACGCACCGTTTCTGAGCGCTGCACGCTTACTGGATTCTCCCGAAGTCGGGCAGTCGGAAAAGTAGGAAAGGGTGCTGCCTTCATTTGTGGGGACAATGGTACTGCTCAGGCTGACCTCTGCCGAACACAGCAGGAAGATCCTTGTGGATAACCCGTTTGCCCCGGTGGAAGCCGTCTGATCGTATCCCTGCCCGGGCCTGTAGGGAATTTTGACCTGCTTGATGACAGACTGCATATTCGCGCTGAACAGTCCGTAAAAGGTGGAGTTCAGATAGTTGCTGGCGTTGCTGTTCGCGTAGTCGTTATAGCTGCCGAAACTCATGCTGTCGCTGCAGACCTCTTTTCTCATCAGCCAGCACCCATCGCAGCTCGCGTCGTATAACGCCCCCGGCGTCCCCTGTTGGATCACCACATATTCCACGGATTTTCCATTCTCCTTCAGGTATACCATCGACCCGACAGGCACTTCTCCGACGGTCTTTCCAAAGGGAACATCATACCCCGTCGCCCCGATCAAAGTCCGCCCGCCCTTGATCTCATACCCGGTCCCATCCACCGGCGTCCTGCCGCCCTTGACTTCATATAATGTACCGTTTACCAATGTCTTGTGCGCCATGTCGCTTCCCTCACTCGTACTGCCAGCAAATGGAGCCCTCCTCATCGGGATCGGTCTCGTCGCTGTGCAGAGATTGCTTCAGCGTCCCGATCTCAGCGCAGGAGGGCAGCCAGTCGTTTGCTCTGGCGCCGACCTCCTCCGCGGTCGGCGTCCAGCTTTCCGCCCTGGCGCCCACGTCTTCCGCGCTGAGTGTAATATCCTCCGTCAGCTCTTTTCCGTTTATCTTTCGCGTGACGGGGACAGCATAGGCCTTCGCGTTGTCCTCCGCTGTCCGGGCGGTGCTGTCAGCGTAGTGCTTTGCGTTGTTTTCCGCAGTCAGGGCCGCTTGGTCGGCATAGGACGTGGTGGCGATGCCATTCCCGATCACGATCGCTTCCGACCGTTCCGCCCAATATGCCGCCGCCTCCGCCGAAGCCTCCGCAGACTCCGCCGCGCTCCGGGCGCTTTCCTCATGGGCTCCCGCAATGGACGCGAACCCGGACGCGGCTGCCGCGCTCTCGCCGGCGGCAGTCTGAGACTCCTTGACCTCCACTGCTTTTTCGTTGATGAAGGCATATCTCTTCTCCACATCGCTCTGGACAAGCACCGCGGTATCCCGCGCAGAGTTCGCCTCAGTCAGCGCGAGACTCGCCTGATTGATGGCCTCATTGGCACGCCGCAGCAGGTTGTTGAATTCGCTGGGGCTGGGATTTCCCGGCTCATTGGGGTCTGTGCCGTCGGCCAGAACGTCCAGCGCCACAGGCTCGCTCTGCATCACGATCGCGGCATCGTCCTTCCCCACGCCGTAGAGTCCCACCGCAACGGTGTGTCCGATGTTTTCCCCGGCCAGGATCTCCCAGGGGATCTGGTGTTCCTCACCGGACTGGAAGATCTGCACGAACTTGGTCACACCGTTGCAGGTGAATACCGCGGTCACATAGTACTCGTTCCATGTTTCGTCAAAGTGGACCCGAAAGGGGTTTACACCTACGCTTCCGCCGATCAAATTGCTTCGTTTGCTCACTCTCAGCCGGTTGCCCCTGGCTGTGATCTCGATCATCTCTCCAACTCCTTTCACGCCTTCCGATAGGCATACAGCGCACCGGAGGGCGCTCTCATCACGGTATACTTTCCTGTGGTCGTCTGATACTGATATCCCCTCTTCTCCTCCGGCCTCTCACCTTCTCCGGCATAGATGTCGCACACATAGTTTCCCACATTGTAGGAAACGTAGAGCACCGCCCGGGCAACGTAGCGTTTGGTGGTTCCGTCTCCGTTGCTGACCACACGGATCAGAGAGGAGCCTGACGCTATATATCCCGTATCGCCGGCTGTGTATCCGTCGATCTCATAGGCAGTGCCCTTGTTATAGAATGTCCCGCTGCCGTCCAGTCCATAGCTGGGCCAGACCGTTTCGCCCATTGTACCCTCGCCCTGATAACTGAATCCGGAGAGGGTGTAGCCGGCCGAGGTGCTGCACTCGTACTTCAGCCATCGCACGCCGCCTTTGAGCAGCCCTGCCCGTCGGCTCACTCTCATCCCACCGCCCCCTGAATGCTCCACACAGCCGTATCGATCTTTTTCAGTACCACGCTGGCGTACTGTTCCGCCACCGTTTGCACGGCAGCCACCGGCGCGCTGTTGCCAGCCTTGGCGAATGTCACATTGCCGCCGCCGGCGATCCGAACTTCGGAGGCGCCGCCCCGAAACACCTCAAACTCCGCACCCAACGGAAGCTCCTCGCTGTCGGGGACGGTCAGCGTAACTTCGCCCTGCACATGGAGAAACGCACCCAGATCCTGCGCCGTGACCTCACGGCTGTCTTTGACCTCCACCACAGGCGCGAACATGGGTGCGCCGCCCATCTCCACCGCCTTTCTTTGCTCCAGCAGGGTAAGAAGGTCCCGGATCTTATTCAGCACATCCCGCAGCGTGGCCATCTCCGGCAGTTCAAAGTCCTCCGCCAGAGCGTCGTTTACCGCAACGATCCCATCGGTAATGGAGCGCACCCCATATTTTTCGGTGGTCAGGCTGTTGTCCGGGATGACGCCCACCGCCATCTCCGCCACCTGCCTCTGCACCGCCTCCACCGCGCTCTGGATATCGCCGGCGCCGGAGATGCCGGGCACCGGACTGAAGGGGATATTGGCAGCCACCAGATTGGGCAGAAGTACCGTGTTCAAAAAGTCACGGATCTCATTGTAAAGGCACTGCATATCGGCACGCACCTTGGCCTCCTCCAGCTCAATGGCAGGAAAATCATCGGCGTTGGTCCAATCTCTGGAGAACGCCAGCTCTTCTACATTTTTCATTTATCTCTCCCTCCCTTGGAAGTGATAGAAGATCTGGGCGGACACGATGCTCAGATCCTCCCCGGGATTGCTGTTGCTCAGCGTCATGGCAAAATGCCTGATGTGTCTGCACCCCGGTCTGCGCTTTGCCACCACAGCGAATTTCGGGTAGCTCAGACACCGGTGGGACAGATTGCGGGGTGTCAGGCGGTAGGTAAAGGACCGGATGGGTGTCAAGTCAAATCGCTTTTCATGGTCTGTGCTGTAAAGCAGTTGGGACTCCGTATCCGTGTCACCGCGCACAGACAGGAGAATGGCGCTCACATTTTTCAGTCTCTCATAGGAGCCGAAGTTCTGGGTGGGGAAGGTGTATACCTTGTCAATGCCGACAGAGGGGTCATAGTCCACGAAATTGCGCACGAACCTGCTCACCCTCCCCTTTCCGTCCAGGTGATAGATCCGGTGCTCCTCATCCCGGAAATAGGCCACGCCGTGGACATTGGTGAAATAGAACCAGCTGGGTTCGGAAAAGCTGCTGATCTGATAGTCCCAGAGGTATACCTTTCCGTTGGCGCACAACCAGTACCGGGAGTCGTCATCCATGCTGGTGACCACGCCTGCGCTGCGCACATCGCAGAGCAGGCCCAGCTCCGTCCCGGAGCCGTTCACATTCAGGCTGATGCACTCCACATTGTTTTCATAGGCGGAGCTGCTGGATCGGATCATGTGTACGCCCTGATAGGTATTGCAGAACACCAGATTGTTCTCAATGAGCTGAATGCTCCAGGGCAGGTCGCACCCGGTCTTCGCGTTAATCTGCTGATAGGCAAAGGCGATGGACTCCCTGTCGTCCACGGTCTGCGTGTCAAAGATGAGCTTTCCAACACTGTGGCCGGACAGGACGATGAGATCGCTGTACTGCCGACCGAACCCGGTCACCGGGTCCTCCGTATCGCCCACCAGGTTGTAATAGCTCATGGGCCAGTAGCCCGGGTTCATGGAGACGCTGTCGTTGCTGTTCCAGAACACCGCGTTGGGCTGGGCGTCACAACCGCCCAGTATAATGCAGAGGTTGGCATTTCCCCCCGCCACCGTGGCGTACTCGCAGTCCATCACGGAGCGCTCGGCCTCCTCATTTTTCTTCTCATAGGTGATGCGCACCGTATTGGCGGTGGGAGGATTTGTGACGGGGGGTGCGGAGTCAAATGTCACCGTCCCCGCGGAGAGATCGGCAGTGTAGGCCGTGGTCTGCGTCCCATCCACCGTAACGCTCACGATCCCGTCGATCTCTCCCACCGGCAGCCGGTACACCTTGCAGCCGCTCACCGCCGTGTACCACACTGTCTTTTGGGGACTGATGCGGTTTTCCGGCTGGTACAAATCTCCCGCCCCAGTCGCCGGATCGCTGTTGATCTGGATAACAGGTGTGTACGCGATTTCCTTTACACCCGTTGCTGTAAAAGGATTTTCTACATCAGCGGTATAAGTGATCCGGAAAAATCCTCCCTTATTTTTGTAAAACAGCCAATCCCCGTACCGGAAAAAGGTGCCGCGCTCACCGGGCACATCCCCGATCAGCCGGTTCAGCGCAAAGTGCTCCCCCGTCGGGTCCGCGTAGTACAAAGCGTCCCCGATGTGAAAAAAAGCATTGCCCCAGAACAGTTCTCCGAAGCAGGTGTGCCCTTCTCCGTATGCCTCACTGTCGGACAAAAAACTCTGCCCGTCCCTGCTCTGGAGCACGCCGTCCTGCCACCACAGATTTTTCACCATGGGGGACTCGTCCGCATCCAGCCGGTAGTCCAGCTCCCGCAGATTGAGTCCGCCGTTGAGCCTGGGAAAGTTGACGGCGTACATACTGTGCGTACCGGGCGTTTTCACTCTCATTCGCTCACCCCGTAAAATCCGTATCTATCCTCCACAGTCCCCGCCTCTGCCCGTACATTGGGCTGCATCTTGCTCAGCTTGTCCTCGTACTTGTTGTACAGCGCGGCATAGACATAGGGATCGTCGTGGAGCGCCAGCTGTGCCGCCACATAGTAGGCAATGGCAAAGTGGGCGTCCAGATCGCAGTCCGGCACCTCCCGATCCTCGGGTTTCACGCCCAGCAGGCGGGGATACCGGAAGTACTCCACCGTGTGCTCTCCCGCCTCTCCCTTGGGAATGAGGATATAGGCCCGACCCTGCATGGTCACCACATTGGTGTGCAGCCACTTCCCGCCGGTGGTTTTCAGCACCGTGCCGCCGCTTTTGAGCTGGAAGTAGTTCTCCGGCAGTTCATAGCGGAGCTGATCTCCCACCTCCTCGCAGGGCAGTTCAGACAAGTTCAGCAGCTCGGGCAGCTTTCGGTTTGTGGTGGTGATCTCCATGACCGCATCGTTGATGAGATCGGGAATACGCTTCAGATAGTCGCTTTGGTTGTTGTAGTTCTCCGGGATTCTGTTTCCCGCCATGCTGTACTGGTCGAGCAGCTTCAGCGCCAGGTCCCGGATCTGTCCGTAATTCATGTCATCCCCCCTGACTTTGGTCCTTCCCTCCGGCCTCTCTCATTGTGAAAGAGGCCCATTTGCCTTTGCGCACCTCCCCGGTCCGGGGAGGTGCGCAAAGAGTAGTTACTCAGTGAGGGCAGCGCCGTGGTAGAACACGCCGTCGGCCTTCTCCTCCAGCACGAAGCAGTCGTAGAGCATTCTGCCCTCCACCAGCCAGCCGGAAATACCGGGAGGATTGTCGTGGATCTTGTACTCACTCAGCTGCTTGGGTGCCACAGCCGCAGTGGGATGGGTCAGAATAAAGGCACAGCCGGCAGGCAGACGGGAGGCGGGCACCTTCACGATCTTGGTGCCGTCCACCTCGCCCATCACGCCCTTCACCAGCATCTCCTGAGAGAGGTCGCCGTACTTCATAAAGGCGCTGTCCTGCTTGAGCAGGTTGGCAAACTTGTAGGAGCAGAAGCATACGCGGCCGTTGTCGGGCACATTGGCATTGCCCAGCGCCTCCTGGGCGTTGAGCAGCAACTCATAGGCGTTGGTTTTGGTGGGAGTGGTGGCGGCGGTGTGACCGCGGTCAAAGGCGGCCTTGGCCAGAGTCTTGAAGATGTAGGTGTCCACCTCGGGCACCACCACCTCGCGCAGCTGCCGGGCGGCAGCCTTGCCTGCGTCCAGCATCATCTGGGACTGGAGCTTGTCGCCCTTGTCGATGATAAAGGTCCAGGCGCGGTCGCGGTTGACGCTCAGTTCCTGCACACTGCTGGTCAGGTCGTCGGGGGTGCCGTAGCGGTGCTCGCCGGTGCGCTGATAGTCCACCATCTCCACAGTGGGGATGGAGTAGACATTGACGGTCTTCACACCGGTGAACTTGTACTCGTTGCTGACGCCCAGCATAGCCTGGGACTCGCGGTAAAACCGCTCATCCACCTTATCGGCGAACTTGGAAGCCAGATTGATCGCATTTGCCATAAAATATCACATTCCTTTCTGTTGCGCGCACGCCTCACCACTCCGTGCAGTCGAAGCCCTCCAAAAGGGCTCCTGCCGGACTTTTCGCCGCTCCGCCGCCGGCCACGCCGCAAAGGGGAGCGCGGGCGCGGGCGTCCGCATTCTGTTTCAGCACTTGGTTTTCTTTTCTCAGGGACTGTGCGTCCCTCCGGGTCTGCATCTCCCGATATGCCACATAGGCCGTCAGCAGATCCGTCCCGCCGGCCACAGCCCGGGCCACCTCATCAGGCAGCTCCTGCACATCGGGGTAGAGCTTTTGAAACTGCCGGACTTCTCCGTGAAAATCACGCTGGGGTCGGTATCCCGGCTGCTCGAAGGGCGCTCTGCGTTCCTGCTTCATGGCGTCAAAGGCCTCCGCCTTCTGGAACCGCTCAATGATCGCCTCATCGCTCATGCTGTTCACATCCACCTCAGTGTCCTCATGGTTGACCCGCAGCTTCAAAATCCGTGAGCCCGTCTCCCCCTCCCGCTCCCGGGAGCGCTCCGGGGTACCTTCTGGCTCACCGGCCGAACCGGCGGACTGCTCCTGCTCGCCCGTGGTAGGGGCTTCGCCGTTCTCCTCCTCCGTCTCTCCGGCAAAAATATCGTCGCCCTCCTTCCAGCCGTCAGGCAGAATGGGGGCCAACTCCTCGCCGCAGTAATGTTCGACTCCGTCCATTGTCTTTTCTCCTTTCGCCCTCATGGTGAGAGGGCTTTGTATTTCATAACAGCGCACAGCGCTTCAGGCTGTCGAAAAAGCCGGATCCACCTGCACGAAGTGCAAAAGCCTCGCAGAGTTCCGTCAGCCGCAGATGACGGAATAAAGTGAAATCCGTTTTTTCTGAGGACACGCGCCTCAGAAAAAACACTTCTCAGTTCGCAAGCGTGCGATAGGGGCCCCCGCCGAAGCCCAGCGTAAGCGGGTTCGGTGGGGAGAGGAGGAGCAAGAGAGCGAAACGCATTTTCGACGCAGTCGGAAATAAGTGCAGCGGACTTTGCGACGACGAAGTGCGCACGCAGCGAACTGCATCCCCTCGAAGAAATGCTTGCATTTCTGAGAAGCGTGTCGAAGCTTTTCGACACGCTTCAGCGCGCAGCGCTTTTATGACTGTTTCATCTCCGCCTGCCGCACCAGCGCGCGCTGAGCGTGTCCGGGCAGGCTGTCAAATCTGCTCTGAATGGCAGTGGGCAGTGTTTGAATGGTCTTGTCCGTGCTGAGACCTCCGCCCTGAACATATCCGCCCTTCACCGGCGCGGGAGCGTTCTCATTTCCCCTCTCTCCCTGCGCCAGCTGTTTCTTCAGCTCGCTGAGCAGCTCTCCCTTCTTCGGGATCAGCTTGTCCGGGATGCGCTCCAGATACTGGATCACATTGAGCGTACCGTCCCGGCGCAGGTTGTCCAGGGTCTGGGTCATGGCGATCTCGGAGAACTGGGTGGTAGCGCCCACATCCACCCGCAGGTTGAGCCAGAGGTGCTTGAGCATGGAGAAATCAAACTCATCCACCGCTTTCCGGGTGATGCTCTGGGTCATCATCATGCCGGTGTTCCCGTCCACCACAGGCAGTCCGTCCGCCCCCATGACGATCTCCTCAAACTGCCGGTCCACCACCACCGGCCGTTTGCCATAGTAGGTGCCCATCATGTCCAGCAAAATGGCGCCCACATCCTCCACCCATTCGTAGAGTCCGGAGCGAATGTTCTCCAGCGGCACCTCCGCATTGGTCTGCAGCACCATCAGCGCGGAGGTGTTGTCGGGCCGCACATTGCCCATCTGGGCGTCGGTGGCGCCCAGGCACTCCTTGGTGCAGGCCAGGGCCTTGTCGATCATGGCGAAGATCTGATTGCTCATCTCCGCGGGCTGCAGATGATAGGCCACGCCTCCGATGCTCTGTCCGGGCTGCAGGCCTCTCACACCGATGGCCTGTCCCACCTCATTGCTCCAGGAGGAAATAAGGTCGGCGTTGTACACCGTCTTGGGGAATGCCATCAGCTGCAGGTGCCGCATGGCGGTGGCAAACATGGAGTTGATAAAGATCTGGTTGGGCACGATGCCCGTGACCAGTGCTCTGCCGTGATACTGGTTTTTCTGTTTTTCCCAGTTGCCCCATGCGATGGGGTAGCGGGACAGTCCGGTGTCGATGTCCTCGTAGATCACAGCGTCCCGTGTGGCCTTGGTCACATGGACCGTCCGCTCAAGGCGCTTTGCCTTGCGCCGTTTGGGTACGGGGAGTCCCTCTCTGTCCGTGAGGATCTTGCCGTTTCTCCCCTTCTCCCACACAGGGTCGCCCTTTTCATTCACCACCGTCTCCCACACCGGCTGCCCGGTTCTGGGGTCGATCTCATCCACCTCTTTTTCCTTCATGGTATAGAGGATCACATACAGCGCTTTCCCATTTCCCTCATCACTGTGGATCTCCGTCTTTCCGCCCATACCGGTGAACAGGGCGTTCTCCCCGTCGGTGCGGATCTCCTTCTTCTCGCCGGCGTATTGCTCCGCTTCCGCGCTCAGGTGATCCACCGTATCCCTGCCCACCAGCAGAATATAGGGCTGATGATCCACCCTTCGGTCATTGGGGTTGCCGAACATCACGTTGATGCCGTCCAGCAGCTCCATACAGATCTCGCCCCTGTGGCTTCCGAAGGCTCCGCCGTAGGGTCTGGCCAGCGGATCGAACCAGAAGTGGGCGCAGTAATCGCCGGTCTGCGCCCCGTCATAGAGCGCATCCCGCACCCGATAGTCAAATTTCAGCTTTTCCAGCAGGTTTGCCACCTCTGCGTTGGCATAGTCCGCCGCGCTCACGCCGTCAACCTCTCCGCCATCGTAGTAGGCCAGCGGTTCCATATGTATGGTCACCGCGCTGGAGGTCAGCGAAGCGATAAACAGGGATGCGATGCGCTTGATGATGTTGAAGGTGGGCTTGGGCAGTCCCCGCATGGCAGGAGTCTCCGGCAAATGCAGCCACTGGTTCCCCGCGAAAAACTCTGTGTTGGTGTCCACCACGCTGTACTGGCTGGGAGTCAGGCTGTTGTTATAGCGCCGCCCATCCTCGTAGAGCTTCCATGCCAGCGTCTTGTTGTTTCCCTTCAATGATCACGCCTCCCTCTGATCCAAAGCCTGCCCGTAGGCACGCTCCGGTGTGTAATTCTGCAGCAGGCGAAATGCCTCCTGTTCCTGCATGAGCCTCTGCCGCTCCTCCTCGTTCTGTTCTCCCGCCCGTTCTCTGCCTCGGAGCTGCGGTAAGCGTCGGCCCACAAAAATCCCGGAGCCAAACAGCAGTCCCGCCGTCAAAGCTCCGAGTAAGCCCAAGAGAAATTCCATGATGATCCTCCTTAGTAAATGTTGTACAGTTCATCGCCCAAAAACAGTTCCCGTTCCAGCCGAACCCTCCCATCCTCCGTATTTTCGCCGGTCTCCGCCACGCCCGGACAGCGCAAGAGCCAGCTGAGCGCTTGGGTGGAGCTGTCCACGCAGTCGTCATGGGCTCCGTTGGGAAACGCCGCCCACTCATCCACATACTCACCCAGCCATGCCGCCGCCTTGGGGAGGAACACGTGTCCGCTCTCAATGGCGGGAGACACGGCGTATACTCTGGACACCTTTCCTCCCTCCGGATTGACCGGCACACAGAACATCTCCTTCTGCAGCACATTGATGATGGCGCTGCCGTTGGCCTTGTCCTCGATCAGCACCGTTCTCGCCTCCGGATAGCGTTCCTTCATCTGCCGGATGGCAGCCAGCGTCCCCACGAAATCCATCCGCCGTTTGAGGCAGCAGCGCAGGTAATAGCAGCTCCCCGACTTGCCCCAAACCGTGATGGCCACATAGTCCGATCTCTCTCCGCCCTTGAAGGCGGCGTCCACGCTGATGACCTGTGTGCCAAATCTGGGCTCCTCTCCGGGTTCGTAATACCGCCACCAGTCCCGCCGCACCAGATTTCCCTCCTCCCGTCTGGGGTCACAGCGGTAGAGTGCCGACCATGCCCGCTGCCCACCCTTCGGGTCATTGAGGTACGCCTCTCTGAACTGGGCCAGCCACTTGGCGTCCTTGCCCAGTTCCGGGCAGAGCGGCTCCCCGAGCTTCCGTCCCAAGGGGTCGTTTTCTTCCGCTTCGACCGGCAGGCGGATATACTTTACATTTCGCTCTGTTCTAAGAATTCTCCCTCTCAGGTCATCCTCGTGCCAGGGTGTCATGATCAGGATGACCTTTGCCCCCGATGCCAGTCTGGATTTGAGGGTGGCGTTCCACTCCTCCCATACCCTGTCCCGTGCCGTCTCGCTGACCGCCTCCGCCATATTCTTGATGGGGTCGTCGATAATGAGCAATTCCGCCGGGCGGCCGGTAATGCCCGACATGATCCCTCTGGAGATCATGCCGCCCCGTCCGCCGTCCAGCTCATACTCGTCAGCCCGGCTGATGGCGCCCAGCCCCACTCCGAACAGGATGGGTCCCCAGGCCTTGAGCTTTTCCTTGTTTCTTCGGCAAAACCGCTCCGCCGTCTCCTCGTTGTAGCTGGCCTGAATGATGCGCCAATCCGGGTGTATGCCATTGACCCAGCTGGGCAGGCTCTCCGTCACCGTCATGGATTTCCCGTGCTGGGGCGGACAGGCCAGTACCAGAATGTCGTAGGCGTTCCCGGTTTGTTCCTCCAGAAACCGCTGGATCTCTCCCGCCAGATAGTGTGACAGCCTTGTGTCCCTCCAACCCGGCCCATGGACCAGCTTGAGGTACGCTCCGTAGTCTCTCCGGGCCAGCTCTCTTCGGGCAAGCTCCCGCTTTACCAGCAGCCTGTCCTCCATCCCTTACTCCCTCTGCGCCAAGATCTCTCTCAGCTGTTCGTCGGTGAGGCCGCTCATGTCCAGCTCTGCCAGGGGGACATCCTTCCGTACCATCCGTGGGTCTTCGCTTCCGGGCTTCTCCCCGATGGTGTCCCGCACCGTCTCCCAGGCCTTGGGCTTTCCGTCAATGGCGGCCTCAATGAGGGCGCGGCACATCTTGTTCTGCAGCTCCTCTCCGCTGAGAAGCGTGATGAGCTCCTCCCGCAGCGTCATCCGCTCTCCGCCGCTTTTCTTCTTTGTCCTACCCATGGACCTCCTCCCTCCTTCTGATACTTTCATCGTATCCCCATCCCGGCGGAAAAATCGGACATCGCACCGCCCAAAGCCCTGAAACAACAAAAACCGGGACGCCCTTTCGGGCATCCCGGTCAAATCGTCGACAAAGTCGAAGACTTTGCCGACGAATAAGCTGCGGCCTGCGGCAGCGCACTCACCGTCCGCCGAGGGCGGACGATTCGCACGTTTGC
>JAQXJQ010000016.1 GCA_029009035.1 Oscillospiraceae bacterium
CCCAGCTTGCCCATTTTCCTGACGGTCTCGGCAGGGAACATTTCCTCCTCGTCCACCAGAGCGGCAATGGGCTTCACTTCGTTTTCAGCGAAGTCACGGAACAGCTTGCGGAGCATTTCCTGCTCCTTGGTCAGTTTGAAATCCATTGACAGATTCCTCCTTCTTCTGATTTTTATTTCGCGTAGTTGTAGAAGCCCTCACCGGTCTTGCGACCCAGCTTGCCGGCGCGCACCATCTTGCGCAGCAGCAGGGAGGCACGGTACTTGGGATCGTGGGTCTCATTGAACAGCGTGTCCATGATAGCCAGGCAGACATCCAGGCCGATCAGATCGCCCAGAGCCAGGGGGCCCATGGGGTGGTTGGCGCCCAGCTTCATGGCGGTGTCGATGCCCTCAGCGGAGGCAACACCGGTGTACAGCAGGTCAATGGCCTCGTTGATCATGGGAACCAGGATCTTGTTCACCACGAAACCGGGAGCCTCGTTGACCTCAACAGGCTCCTTGCCGATCTCCACGGAGAGGTCGTAAACAGCCTTGTAGGTCTCGTCGGAAGTGTGCTCGCCGCGGATGACCTCCACCAGCTTCATGACGGTGGCGGGGTTGAAGAAGTGCATACCGATGAACTTGTCGGGACGCTTGGTAGCGGCGGCGATGGCGGTGATGGAGATGGAGGAGGTGTTGGAGGCCAGGATGGTCTCGGGCTTGCACAGAGCGTCCAGCTCGGCAAAGATGCTCTTCTTGATCTCCAGATTTTCGATGGCGGCCTCGACCACCAGGTCGGCGTCGGCAGCGGCAGCCAGATCGGTGGTGAAGCTGATCTGGTCGGTGATGGCCTTCTTGCCGGCCTCGTCCAGCTTGCCCTTGGCCACCAGCTTATCCAGGCCCTTGTTCAGGCGGGCCTCGGAGGCCTTGATGATCTCATCCTTGATGTCGCGAACCACGACATCGAAGCCCTTCTTGGCGAAAACCTGGGCGATATCCAGGCCCATGGTGCCGCCGCCAATGACAACGATCTTCTTCATAATTGAACTTCCTCCTTAAATATTACAATGTTTGATGTAACTGCAGGTTTGGAAACGCTTTTTACTTGTTCTGGAAGTGCTTCTCAGTGCGCTTCTCCAGGAAGGCGCCCGCGTCGTCGCAAAGTCCGCTCTGCTCCGTTCCCGCCTGCGGCGAAAACTGCGCGCGCTTCCTTGCTCCTCCTTCCCCCGCAAAACCCACTTCGTTGGGCTTTTGCGGGGACCCCGTTTTGAGGGCATGTGCGCCCCCTATCCGGGCAGATCAGTACGCTTTCCTTACTTGTTCTGGAAGTGCTTCTCAGTGCGCTTCTCCAAGAAGGCGCCCATGCCCTCGTTCTTGTCGGCAGTGCCGCAGGTGACGCCGAAGGCCTCGGCCTCAAAGGCGGAACCGGTGGCGATATCGGTCTGCATGCCCATGCGGATGCAGCGCTTGGACTCGGCCACGGCGATGGGGGCGTTGGCGCAGATGGCATTGGCCAGCTCCAGAGCCTTGCCCATCAGCTCCTCGGGAGGATAGACAGCGGAGACCAGGCCGATCTCCTTGGCCTCGGCAGCGCCGATGACCTTGGCGGTGAGGATCAGCTCCATCGCCTTGGACACGCCCACGATGCGGGGCAGACGCTGAGTGCCGCCGAAACCGGGGGTAATACCCAGGCCCACCTCGGGCTGGCCGAACTTGGCCTTCTCGGAGGCCAGACGAATGTCACAGGCCATGGACAGCTCGCAGCCGCCGCCCAGAGCAAAGCCGTTCACCGCGGCGATGACGGGCTTGGACAGGTTCTCCAGGCGCAGGAACACGCCGCCGCCGTGGACGCCGAACTTCTTGCCGTCAGCGGCGGAGAAGTTCACCATCTCGCCGATATCGGCACCCGCCACAAAGGAACGGCCGGCGCCGGTGATGATCACCGCGAACACATCGTCGGCGGCCTCCACCTTATCAATGGCCTCGTTGAGGTCGGTCAGCACCTGAGAATTCAGGGCGTTCAGAGCCTCGGGACGGTCAATGGTCAGGATGGCCACAGCACCCTGCTGCTCGTACTTTACAAAGGACATAGATCTGCCTCCTTCAGTTTCCGTTATTTTTTTAACAAATTTTCGGCACGCAAAAGCCGTCCCCTTTCCGGGTAACAGCCATAAGTCAGTATAGCTCACTTCTTTCCCGATTGCAAGTGTTTCGCCAAAATTTTCACGCTTTTTCTTCCGGTGGAATGTGTCCGCCTCCTTTCCGCCCTTTTTGAGGGTATTTGTCGGATTTTCTCCCGTCTTTTCTCCCGTCTTTTCTCCCGTCTTTTCTCCCGTCTTTTCTCCCGTCTTTTCTCCCGTCTTTTCTCCCGTCTTTTCTCCTATTCCGGTCCAAAAACGGCAGGACCGTATGCTTACCGCATACGGTCCTGTTCTTCGTCGTATTACCCCAGCAGGCTGCCCAGCAGCTGCGCCAGGGGGATGTAGGCGATGGGAAGGAAGATGGCCGGCAGCATATTGCCCACCTTGATGCGCGTCTTGCCCAGCTCCAGCATATTGACGGCGATGGCCACAATGAGCGTTCCGCCCACCGCGCTCATCTCCGTGATCACCGCGGCGGGAAGCAGTGCGCCCACCCATCCGGCCAGCAGGGTGATGGCCCCCTGATAGAGGAGCACCGGCAGCACGGAAAAGGCCACCCCCACGCCCATGGTAGCGGCGAAGGAAACGGCGGTGACGCCGTCGATGACGCCCTTGGAGATGATGATCTCGTAATTGCGGTTGAGGCCGGCCTCAATGGAGCCGGTGATGGCCATGGCCCCCACGCAGAACAGCAGGGACGCGGTGACAAAGCCCTCGGTAAAGCGGCTGTTGCCCTCGCTTTTCACCAGCTTGCCGCGCAGAAAATCGCCGCCTCTTTCCAGGCGCTTTTCGATGTCCACAGCGTGGCCGATCACCGTGCCCACCACCATGCAGACGATGACGCACAGCATATTCTCCGTTCCGATCATTCCGCTGATGCCGATGCCCAGCACGCACAGGCCCAGCGCGTGGGTGAGGATGGACATGAGCTTCTCGCTGATCAGATTTTTAAACGCAAGGCCGATGGCGCTGCCCAGCAGCACCAGGACCACATTGATAATGGTTGCCAGCATAGTCGTTCCCTCCGGGGATCAGATGTCTTTCGCAAAATAGGCCCGGGTCTGCTCCGCGTTGCGGAAGATTTCCGCCTTCAGCTCCTCCAGGGAGTCAAACTTCCGCTCTCCCCGCAGGCGGTGGTAAAATTCCACACGGATGTCCTTCCCATAGAGGTCGCCCGCAAAGTCCAGGATCCACGGCTCCACCGTCAGCCCTCTGCCGTCCCCCATGGTGGGGCGCACCCCCACATTGGTCACGGCGGCATAGTACTCGCTCCCGACGCGCACGCGGGTGGCATATACGCCCTTGGCGGGGGGAAGCACATCCTGGGGGATCACCAGATTGGCGGTGGGGATGCCCATGGTCCGCCCCACCTGCTGCCCCGCCACCACCGTGCCGGACATCATGTGGGGATGGCCCAGAAAACGCCGGGCCTGCTCCGCGTCACCCTCGGCGATCAGCCCCCGGATATAGGTGGAGGAGATGGTCACGCCGTCCAGCTCCACCCGTCCGATGATGTCGCAGCCGATGCCCAGCTCGCCGCACAGACGCCGCAGCTTCTCCGGGTCGCCCCGGCCCTTGTAGCCGAAGTGGTAGTCGTGTCCCGCCACCACATGGACGGCATGGAAGCGCCGGGCCAGCACCTCGGTCACAAACCGCTCCCAGGGCATCTCCATCATGGTCCGGTCAAAGGGGAGCACATCCACCTCCCGGATGCCGTACAGCTCCCGCATCAGCTCGGCGCGATCCTTCGGGTCGGTGAGCAGGGCGATGGTATCCGTCCGCACCAGAGATTTGGGAGAGCGGTCAAAGGTAAGGGCGGTGGGAAGGGCGTCCAGCTCCCTCGCCCGCTCCGCCACCCGGCGCAGCAGCGCTCCGTGGCCCAGATGTACCCCGTCAAAAAAACCCAGCGCGATCACGCGCGTTTCCTGCCCCATGGTTCTCACCTCAAACTTCAAAGAAACTCTTTACCGTGGTCATTTTTCCCTCCTGCGCCCTGCACACGGCGAGAAACGCCCCCTCGGGGTCGTAGACCCGCCACTCCCCCTCCCCGGGATAGGAGAAGGCTGCGCCGTTGCGCACGCACTTGCTCTGCGCCGGGGTCAGCGTCAGGGCGGGCAAATGGGCAAAGCAGCTGTCCACGGGAGCCAGCAGGGCGGCTCTGTCCTCCGCCGCCTCCACCTGCTCCAGCTTCACCGCCTGCGCCAGGGTATACCCCGCGGCGCAGGTGCGCCGCAGCGCGGTCATCACTCCGCCGCAGCCCAAGGCCTGTCCGATGTCGTGACACAGGGTGCGGATATAGGTGCCCTTGGAGCACACCACCCGCAGCTCGTAGCGGTTTTCGTCCAGCCGGTCCCCCAGCTCCAGCGTGTGGATGGTCACCGGTCTGGGCCTGCGCTCCACCTCCCTGCCCTTTCGGGCCAGGTCGTAGAGCTTCTGCCCGTTGACCTTGACGGCGGAATACATGGGCGGGATCTGGCTGATCTCCCCGCGAAACCGGGGCAGCACCGCCTCCAGCTCAGCCCGGCCCACCTTCACATCACGGCGCTCCAGCACCGTTCCGGTGGCGTCCTGCGTGTCGGTGACGGTTCCCAGCTCCAGCACCGCGCGGTACTCTTTTTCCCCCTCGGAGGCGAACTCCACCGCCCGGGTAGCCCGTCCGATAAAGACCGGCAGCACTCCGGTGGCCATGGGGTCCAGGGTGCCGGCATGGCCCACCCGCTTTTCCCGGTACATCCCCCGCAGCTTGGCGCAGACGTCCATGCTGGTCCAGCCCTGGGGCTTGTCAATGACGATCACGCCGTTAGCCATGGCCGTCCTCCGTAAGCTGGGCCTCAATGGCGCCCACGATGGCCCGTTCCGCCTCCTCCACGGTGCCGTACACCGTGCAGCCGGATGCGGCGGCATGGCCGCCGCCCCCCAGACGGGCACAGACATGGGAGGCGTTGAGCATCTCCGCCATGGTGCGCAGAGAGATCTTGCACTCCCCGATCTTCAGCTCCCGGATGGTGGCGGAGATATGCACCCCGGCGATCTGGCCCACCAGCGCCGCAATGTCCTCCGCGTCCTCTTCCTTGGCGCCCGCCTGCTCCATCGTGGCCAGAGAGATGGGCGCAACGGCCACGCATCCCTCGTGGTAGAGTCTCAAATTCTGCATGATCAGGCCCTCCAGGCGCATACGGGCCATGCTCTTGGTACGGAAATGCTTTTTGTTCAGCCGCTTGTAGTCCGCGCCGGCCTCCATGAGGGCCGCCGCCACCCGATGAGTATTGGCGGTGGTGTTGGCATAGACAAAGCAGCCGCAGTCGGTGGACACCGCCACATAGAGGGCGTCGGCAATGGTTTTGTTCATCACCCCCGCCGCCTCGGCCAGCTTCCAGAGGATCTCGCCGCAGGCGGCCTTATCCGCCTCCAGCCACAGCTCCCGGGCAAAGTGCTCGTTGGAGGGGTGGTGGTCGATGGCCAGATCAATGCACCCGGCATATCCGGCCACGCTGTGGTGGAGCAGACCCGTCGCCGCCAGGTCCACGCTCACCACCGTGTCGGGCACGAAGCCCCCGGGCGCCTGCTGTCCCTCCAGATACCCGGTAAACAGCGCGGTGGCGTCGGAGACAGCGGGCAGCCACGCCGTCTTCCCCATGCCGCGCAGGATCTCCGCCAGCGCCACGGAGCAGCCGATGGCGTCGCCGTCGGGCCGCTTGTGGGTCAGCACCAGATAGTTGTCATGCTCCCGCAGAAACGCGAGGGTCTCCCCACAGGTCATGGTCAGTCCTCCTCGTCCAGCACGATGTGCGCGTTGGCGGGGTTGGCAGGCTTCACCACATTGGGGTCGCGGAGCAGCTCCAGAATGTGGGCGCCGTGGTCGATGGAGTTGTCCTCCTCAAAGACCAGCTCGGGGGTGTAGCGCAGGTTGAGCCTATGGCCGATCTCACGGCGGAGATAGCCGGAGGCGGACTTCAGTCCCTTCACCACTTCCCGGGCGCTGGACTTGTCCAGCATGGACACATAGACCTTGGCAAAGCGCAGGTCGGGGGTGGTATTCACGCCGGTGACCGAGATCATGCCGGTCACCCGGGGGTCCTTCACATTGGGGATGAGGGATGCCAGCTCTCGCTGGATCTCCTCGTTGATCCGTCCAATTCGATTGCTTGCCATAAGAAAGCCTCCTTTGAGAGGTAGTATAAACAGCAGGGGCGGGCGAACACGCCCGCCCCTGCCGGAAAAATCAATCAGAGCTCGATCTGCTGCATCTCGAAGGCCTCGATGATGTCGCCTTCCTTGATATCGCTGTACTTCTCGATGCCGATACCGCACTCGTAGCCGCGGGCGACTTCCTTCACGCTGTCCTTGAAACGCTGCAGGGAGTTCATGACGCCCTCGTGGATGACGATACCGTCGCGCACCAGACGGATCTGGGCGTTGCGGGCCACGCGTCCCTCGGTGACATAGCAGCCGGCCACCACGCCCACATTGGAGATCTTGTAGACCTGGCGGACCTCAGCCTCGCCCAGAGCCACTTCCTTGAACTTGGGTGCCAGCATACCCTTCATGGCGGCCTCGATCTCGTTGATGGCGTCGTAGATCACGCGGTACATCCGCATATCCACCTTGGTACGGGCGGCGGACTCGGCGGCGTTCTTGTCGGGGCGGACATTGAAGCCCACGATAATGGCGTTAGAGGTGGCGGCCAGCATGACGTCGGACTCGTTGATGGCGCCAACGGCACAGTGGATCACCCGCACACGCACTTCCTCGTTGGAGATCTTCTCCAGGCTGGCCTTCACGGCCTCGGCAGAGCCCTGAACGTCGGCCTTGACGATGATGTTCAGGTCCTTCATCTCACCGGCCTTGATCTGCTGGAACAGCTCATCCAGGGAAACCTTCTGCTTGGCGGCGCCGGTGGTGGCGTTCTTCAGCTCTTCCTTGCGCTGCTCCACCAGCTCGCGGGCCATGCGCTCATCGGCAACGGCGTGGAAGTCGTCGCCCGCGCCGGGGACCTCGCCCATGCCGATGATCTCAACAGGCACGGAGGGACCGGCGGAGGTGACCTTGCGGCCCTTGTAGTCGGTCATGGCGCGGACACGGCCCACGGCGGTGCCGGCGATGATGACGTCGCCCTGCTTCAGGGTGCCGTTCTGCACCAGCAGGGTGGCGATGGGACCGCGGGCCTTGTCCAGGCGGGCCTCGATGACGGCGCCGTGAGCGGAGCGGTTGGGGTTGGCCTTCAGCTCGCTCATCTCGGCGGTGAGGGTCACCATCTCCAGCAGGTTCTCGATGCCCATGCCGGTCTTGGCGGAGATGGGGCAGATGATGGTCTCGCCGCCCCACTCCTCGGCAACCAGCTCATGCTCGGTGAGCTGCTGCTTGATGCGCTCGGGGTTGGCGGTGGGCTTATCCATCTTGTTGATGGCCACGATAATGGGGATCTTGGCGGCCTTGGCGTGGTTGATGGACTCCACAGTCTGGGGCATGATGCCGTCGTCGGCCGCCACCACCAGAATGGCCACGTCGGTGATCATGGCGCCGCGGGCACGCATGGCGGTAAAGGCCTCATGGCCCGGGGTATCCAGGAAGGTGATGGGCTTGCCGTTGACCTCCACCTGATAGGCGCCGATGTGCTGGGTGATGCCGCCGGCCTCGCCGGAGACCACGTTGGCGTGGCGGATATAGTCCAGCAGAGAGGTCTTGCCGTGGTCGACATGGCCCATGACCACCACAACGGGGGCGCGGGGCTGCAGATCCTCTTCCTTATCCTCGGCGGTGTCGATGAGGCGCTCCTCGATGGTGACGATGACCTCCCGCTCCACCTTGCAGCCCAGCTCCTCGGTGATGATGGCGGCGGTGTCAAAATCGATCACGTCGCTGAGAGAGGCCATGACGCCGTTCTTGATGAGGCACTTGACCACCTCCGCGCCGGTCTTCTTCATGCGGGAGGCCAGTTCGCCCACGGAGATCTCGTCGGGGATCTTGACCACCAGCGGGGTCTTCTTGGCGATCTCAAGCTGGAGGCGGCGGAGCTTCTCCTGCTCCTCCTGCTTGCGCTTGTTGCCGAAGTTCTGCTTGCCCTTGTTGTTGCGGTTCTGGAACTTCTGCTTGCCGGTCTGCATACGGTCGGCCTTGTCGGGAGCCAGATCCTCCAGGCGCTGGTCGTACTTCTCCAGGTTCACGTTGCCGCCCTTGCGGGTGTCGACCACCTTTTTCTCGGGCGTGCGGCTGGCCGCGGCGGGAGCCGCAGCGGGCTTCTCGCTCTTTTTGGGCGCCTCCGCGCGGTGCTCACCGGCGTTCTTCTCCTCGCCGCCCTTCTTCCCGGGGGCGGGAGCGGCTGCCTTTGCAGGCTCATGGTAGGTCTCCGCATAGATGGACTCGATGGACTCAACCTGATGATGCTGAGTCAGATATTCAAAAATGACCACCAGTTCACGGTCGGTCAGCACCTTGGTGGGAGAGACATTCTCCTTGGTGCACTCGGCCAGAATACCGACGATCTCCTTGGCTTGCATACCAAAGTCCTTTGCCACATCACGGGCAGTATATTTCGCAAGGCTCAAACAGGCCACCTCCTAATTACGCTTCAGCGGGCTTGTTCTCGGCCCGCGACTTCTTCTTATCCCGCCGCAGCATCTGCCGCCGGGTTTTTGCGGTCATCTGCTCCGCGATCCCTTTCAGAGCGTCATCCTCCTGCGCCAGGGCGTTTACCACCGCGCAGGCCAGGCCCTGGTCTGTGACGGCAAGCACCGCGCAGGTGCTCCGCCCCAGGGCAAACCCCACCTCCGCCTTGGTGGCGGGGAGAGTGATGAGGGGAGCGTTCCCCTCGTCGGTCATACGGTGGGCACGGCGGACAATGGTTTCGCCGGCGTCGGCGGCGAGGAACACCGCCCTGGCCTTATGCCGGGCGCAGGCGTCGCTCACCGGTTCCTCCCCCAGCGCGGCGTTTCCGCCCCGCCGGGCCAGGCCCAACAGGCTCAGTGCCTTCTCAGTCACCGCCGTCACCCGCCCTCATCTGCTCCTCCAGCGCCTCGTAGACCTCCTGTCCCACCTGAGCGGAAAAGGCCCGCTCAATGGCCCGGCTCTTCTTCACCTTGGCAAGGCACGCGGGATCGGGGCAGAGATAGGCGCCGCGGCCGGGTTTCTTCCCCCGAAAGTCCAGAGAGATCTCCCCCTCCGGCGAGCGCACCACCCGCACAAGCTCGCCCTTGGGCTTCATCTCACGGCAGCCCAGGCATTGGCGCATCGGTATTTTCTTCGGCACGACGGTTCGCTCCTTTCGGTCTGTATCAACTCAGTGTTCCCACAAAGGCGGGGCGCTTACTCCTCGCTCACGGCCGGCTCGCCCTCCTGCTCCTCCTCGGGAGGCTCGGGCGCGCTGGCGGGGCGAATGTCGATCTTAAAGCCGGTCAGGCGGGCGGCGAGGCGGGCGTTCTGGCCCTCCTTGCCGATGGCCAGAGACAGCTGGTCGTCGGGCACGATGACCCGGCAGCTCTTGCCCTGCTCCAGCTCGGTGACGCTGATGACGTCAGCGGGGGCCAGAGCGGCGGCCACATACTGGGCGGGATCGTCGGAATACTTGATGATGTCCACCTTCTCGCCCCGCAGCTCCTCCACCACGGCGTTCACACGCTGGCCCTTGGTACCCACGCAGGCGCCGATGGGGTCCACAGTCTCGTCCTCGCTCCACACCGCCAGCTTGGTGCGGCTGCCGGCCTCACGGGCGATGGACATGACCTCCACAGTGCCGTCATAGATCTCGGGCACCTCCAGCTCAAACAGGCGCTTGACCAGGCCGGGATGGGTGCGGGAGATGACCACCTGGGGACCGCGGGTGGAACGGCGGACCTCCACCACATAGACACGGACGCGGTCGCCCTCACGGATCTCCTCGCCCTTGACCTGCTCGCTCTGGGACAGGAAGGCGTCGGTGAACTCGGACCCGGAGGTGAGGCGCACCACCAGAGAGCCGCTGCGCTCGTCGATGCGGGTGACGGTTCCGGTGAGGATCTCGTGCTCCTTGGAGGAGAACTCGTCGAAGATCATGCCGCGCTCCGCCTCGCGCATACCCTGAATGATGACCTGGCGGGCAGTCTGGGCGGCGATGCGGCCGAAGTTTTTGGGCTTGATCTCGATGCGCAGCACATCGCCCAGCTCAGCCCGGGGCAGAGCCTTGCGGGCGTCGGACAGGCTCATCTCGGTGTGGGGATTGTCCACGACCTCCACGACCTCCTTGCGGACGAACATCCGCACCTGGCCCTTCTCCTCGTCGGCGTCCACGGTCACATTGTCGGTGATGCCCTCGTGGTCGCGCTTGTAGGCGGCCACCAGCGCCTGGGTGATCTTCTCGATCATGTAGCTCTTGGGAATGCCCTTTTCCTTCTCAATGTCGGAGATGGCGGCAAAAAACTCCTTGGCGTCCAGCTCCGTATTCTTGGCGGGGGTCTTTTTCTTAGCCATGATGATTACTCCT
>JAQXJQ010000017.1 GCA_029009035.1 Oscillospiraceae bacterium
GATCTGGACGCAGGTACCGTCAGCATATCAAAGAACTATGCGAAGCAGGGCGGCAAGGAGTATATCATGGAGCCGAAAACTCCAAAGAGCCGTCGAGTTATTCTGATGCCGGACACCCTCACGCAGCTGGTACGGGACTACCTGGGTATGCTGTATGAGGTCCAGCCCACGGACAGAATTTTCCCGGGGAACACAAAATCATTTCTCCAGCATGAGATCAGGCGCGGAAGCGAGGCGGCAGGTCTGAACCGCATCCGCATTCACGATCTGCGCCACTCCCACGCCTCGCTGTTGATCGAGCTGGGATATTCCCCGCTGCTGATCGCGGAGCGCCTGGGCCATGAGAATATCGAAACCACGCTGGAAACATATTCCCACCTATACCCGAATAAGCAGAGCGAACTTGCTACGAAACTTGAAACCTTGCAAAAGCGCTACGATTTTGCTACGCACGAATTATCGTAGCAAATTTTTTACAAGAAAAAATGCCACAATCTACTTGATTGTGGCATTTTTATGTTTCATGTGAAACTTTTTCTATGCATTTTCAAAAGTCTCCGTTATTCCCACTCGATGGTGCCGGTGGGCTTCGGAGTCAGATCATAGAGCACACGGTTGACGCCGGGGACCTCGGAGGTGATGCGGCGGGTGATGTGGTGCAGCAGCGCATAGGGGATCTCCTCGATGGAGGCGGCGGTGGCGTCCACAGAGTTGACGGCACGGATGACCACAGGCCAGTCATAGGTGCGCTTGCCGTTGAGAATGCCGGTGGACTTGAAGTCGGGCACCACGGTGAAATACTGCCACACCTTGCCCTCCAGGCCGTTCTTGGCGAACTCCTCGCGGAGAATGGCGTCAGACTCACGCACAGCCTCCAGCCGGTCGCGGGTGATGGCGCCCACGCAGCGCACGCCCAGGCCGGGGCCGGGGAAGGGCTGACGGAAGACCATGCCGTCGGGCAGGCCCAGAGCCTTGCCCACCATGCGGACCTCGTCCTTGTACAGGAACTTGACGGGCTCCACCAGCTCGAAGTTCAGATCCTCAGGCAGACCGCCCACATTGTGGTGGGCCTTCACGCCGTCGCTCTCCAGAATGTCGGGATAGATGGTACCTTGAGCAAGGAACTCGATGCCGTCCAGCTTCTTGGCCTCCTCGGCAAAGACCTCGATGAACTCCTTGCCGATGATCTTACGCTTGGTCTCGGGCTCCTCCACACCGGCCAGCTTGTCCAGGAAACGGTCCACCGCATCCACATAGATGAGGTTGGCATCCATCTCGTCGCGGAACACCTTGACCACCTGCTCGGGCTCCCCCTTGCGCAGCAGGCCATGGTTCACATGGACGCAGACCAGCTGCTTACCCACGGCCTTGACCAGCAGCGCTGCCACGACAGAGGAGTCCACACCGCCGGACAGAGCCAGCAGCACCTTCTTATCACCGATCTGCGCACGCAGTTCAGCCAGCTGCTCGGCAATAAAAGCCTCGGCCAGCTCAGGAGTGGTGATCCGCTCCATGTTTTCAGGACGCTTGTTGTTCATTGGTATCCCTCCATAGATAATATTGGCTGTGTTTTACCTGTAAACTATTTTAGCTTGTCAGTCCTTGACCTCACTTGAACTGATAGGTTCCATCCCGCTCCATGCGCAGGCTTTTCCCATAGAACGCCCGCAGCGCGCACACCATATGCTCCGTGTCCTCGGCGCCGGCGGTCTCATAGGCGGAATGCATGGCCAGCTGAGGCAGACCGATATCCACGGTGTTTAGCGACACCTGAGTGTTGGCGATGTTGCCCAGCGTGGAACCGCCGGGGAGATCGGCCCGGTTGGCGTACTGCTGCACCGGCACGCCCGCCTGTTCGCACACCAGGCGGAACAGGGCCGCGGAAACGGCGTCAGAGGTGTAGCGTTGGTTGGCGTTGTATTTGATCACCACGCCGCCGTTCATATAGACGGCATGGTTGCGGTCCTGATACTCGGGGTGGTTGGGGTGGACTGCGTGGGCATTGTCGCAGGACACCATGAAGCTGTTGGCCGTATGGGCGCGCAGGGCCTCATCTCCCCCGGCGATGCGGCAGAGCACATCCCGCAGGAAGGTGGAAGCCGCCCCCTGCTTGGTCTGGCTGCCCACCTCTTCGTTGTCAAACAGGCAGTAAACCGGGACCGCACCGCTCTCCTCCGCCTCCATAAAGCCGGTCAGGGCAGCAAAGGCGCACTGGAGGTCATCCAGTCTGGGTGCGGAGACGAACCCGTTCCAGACGCAGCCGGCCTGGGGGTTGTAGACGAACAGGTCGGTGGCCAGGATCTCCTTCTCCTCCACCCCGGCGCAGGCGGCAAGGCGCTGGCGCAGGCTGCCCTTGGCGCCGGAGGCGCCGTACAGGGGGAGCATATCCACCGCGGCATTATACTTCATGCCGTCGTTGGCCTCACGGTTCATGTGGATGGCCACATTGGGAATGAGAACACTGCAGTCCTTCAGATCCACCAGCCGGACGGCAAAGCCGTCCCCGGTGCGCACCACAACGCGGCCCGCCAGGGCAAGGGGGCGATCCATCCAGCTGGCGCACAGCATACCGCCGTAGCGCTCGGTGGACAGCCGGACATAGTGCTCATCGGCCAGTTCGCCGTTTTCCTTCACCTTAAAACAGGGGCTGTCGCAGTGGGCAGCGGTCATCATAAATCCGCTGTACTCCCCGTGGGGCACACGAAAGGCGATGAGAGAGGAGCCGTTTCGCATCACATAATACTTCCCACCGGGCCGGAGCGCCCAGTGCCCGCTCTCGCACAGGGCGGTATATCCCGCCTTTTCCAGCAGCTCCGCCGTATGAGCCACCGCGTGATAGGCGGTGGGCGAAGCGGCGATATAATCAAGCAGCGCAGCATTCATTCCAAGAAAAACTCCCTTCCGTTTTGACATATGTAACCATGCCGCCATCCCCGTTCTCTCAGGCATTCTCCGCCAGACGGGCGCGCAGCGCACGGATATACTCCGGGTCGCTGCCGCAGCAGCCACCCACAAAGCGCACCAGCTCCAGCGCAGGCTCCACTTCGCTGACAAAGGTCTGCGCGCTGTATGCCGCGGTCTCATGGCCGTTCTCATCCAGAGTGGGCAGGCCGGCATTGGGCTTGAACACCAGCGGCAGGTCCGTGGCTTCCGCGAAGGCACGGATCAGCGGCAGCGCGTCCACAGGGCCGAGGGAGCAGTTCAGCCCCAGGCCGTCCACGCCCAGCTCGGTCAGCTCCTCCACGATGTCTTCCACGCTGTTGCCCATCATGGTCCTGCCTCTGGCCTCAAAGGTCATGGTGCACAGCACGGGAACGCCGTAGCTCTTGGCTACCCGGGCCGCCACCTTCAGCATTTCCAGATCCATGAAGGTCTCCAGGATCACCAGGTCGGGGTCTTCGCTCATTCCGGCGCCGATCTGCTCCCGGAAGATCTCCTCCGCCTCTTCCTCGGTGAGATCGCCGTAAGGCTCCATCATCACCGTAAGCGGACCGATATCCAGCGCCACCTTCACATCCGTACCGGCGGCAGCTTCCTTTGCAAGGCGAACGCCCTCGCCCACCACCTGAGCCACGCTGTAGCCGGAGGAACGGGACACCGCGGGACCGTTGGCGCCAAAGGTGTTGGCAAGGATGATCTCTGCGCCCGCGGCGATATAGTCCTTTGCCAGACGGCTGACCAGCTCGGGATGCTCCACATTATATTTCCACACCGGATCTTTGGCATAGCCCTTCTCCTCCGCCAGCTTCCACAGATAGGTACCGGTAGCGCCGTCCAGCAGTGTCACGCCTGTTCTCATATACCGCACTCCCTTGGGACAGGTTTTTTATGGAATCATTATAGTGCATTTTTCCCCCGCATACAAGTATTTCATTTCTCCTTCCGGGGCAAACTGACAGAGATATCTTTTGTCGGAGGTGGGAGCGTGTCCGTCGTTCTGATCCGCACCGTGGTGCTCTATCTGCTGATCGTCATCGGCCTGCGCCTCATGGGAAAGCGCCAGCTGGGAGAGCTGGAGCCGGCAGAGCTGACCCTTGCGCTCATTATCGCGGATCTGGCTTCCGTACCCATGCAGGCCAACGGCATTCCCCTGCTCTCCGGGGTCATCCCCATTGCCACGCTGCTGTGTCTCAGCACCATTCTCTCGGTGCTCTGCACCAAATCCATCCGCTTCCGCACCCTCCTGTGCGGCAGACCCAGCGTCATCATCGAGGACGGTGTGATCGCGGAGCGGGAGCTGCGCCGCAACCGGCTCACGGTGGACGAGCTGCTGGAGGAGCTGCGCATCCAGGGGTACGCCGAGCTTTCCGCAGTAAAATTTGCCATATTGGAGACCAACGGCCAGCTCTCCGTCCTTCCCTTCACCGCCCAGTCCCCCACGACCCCGGCCCAAATGAAGATCAAGGTGGAGGAACCGGGTCTGCCCACCATTATCATCAGCGACGGACGGCTTTTGATCAGAAGTATGCGCGACCAGGGTCGGGACGAAACATGGCTGGCGCGGCAGCTGTCCGCCCGGGGGCTTTCCTCCCCGGAGGAAGTGTTCCTCATGACCGTGGACCGCAGGGGAAATGTGTTCTGCGTGCCGAAAGAAGGTGTAAAGTGAAACGGCTTTATATTTCAGTCGCTATCCTCTTTTTGCTGGCTGTGCTGTCTGCTATTCACATCATCTGCCTGCGAAATCTGACCGACGGTCTCATCACTCAACTGAACGCCGCGGCGGAATATGTGACCGAGGAAAACTGGCCCCGGGCCCAGAGCATTCTCTCCGCCGCCATGGAGGAATGGGAGAGCCGCGCTCTCTTTCTCCACACCACGCTGTATCACGACGAGATCGACGCCATCCGCTCCTCACTTTGGGAGGCATCCGCCTTTCTGGGCAGCAGCCAGGACAAGGGCGAGTGTCTGGCGGTCATCGCCCGGCTCATCAACCAGTTGGAGCTGCTGGCGGAGGAGGAGATCCCCTCTGTGCAAAATCTCCTGTAAACGCACAAAGCGAAGGGCCGTTGGCCCTTCGCTTTGTGCCGTGATCTTTAGAACCGGTCGTTGTTCTTGCGGTTCTCGTTGTTCTGCTTACGGTTTTCGTTGTTCTGCTGATTCTGGTTCTGGCGGTTCTGGTTGTTCTGCTGGTTCTGGCGGTTCTGGTTGTTCTGCTGGTTCTTGTTCTCGTTGTTGTTCTGCAAGTTTCTCACCTCACTGAGGACATTATCCCCCCTGTCGCCCCGATCTATACACAAAAAAATTAAAAAATGCTACACAACCTCCGTTCTTTGTGCTATAATATCCGAAAACCTTGGCCGCAGCGTCGTCTGTCGGCCGAAAGGATGATGTGACCGTGAAATGTCCCTACTGTTCCCATCTGGAAAGCAAGGTCGTGGACTCCCGTCCCGCTGACGAGGGCAGCAGCATTCGCCGCCGCCGTGAGTGTCTGGAGTGCCACAAACGCTTCACTACCTATGAGACCATGGAAAGCCTGCCTCTGGTGGTCATCAAGCGGGACGGCAGCCGCCAGTCCTTTGACCGCAGCAAGCTGCTGGGCAGTATGCTCAAATCCTGCGAGAAGCGCTCTGTGCCCATGGCCACCCTGGAGCAGATCGCCAACGAGATCGAGCTGACCCTCCAGAACGAGATGGAACGCGAAGTCCCCTCCACCGAGATCGGTGAACTGGTCATGGAAAAGCTGAAGGGCGTGGACGAGGTCTCCTATGTCCGCTTCGCCTCCGTTTACCGCCAGTTCAAGGACATCAGCACCTTTATGGCGGAGCTCAATAAGCTGCTGAACGAAAAATAAGCACTCCCCCGCGAAACGATAAAAAAACTCCCATGCACAAGTTTATCCTTGCGCATGGGAGCTTTTTCTGTCATGTTACTTGGTGCCGAAGATACGGTCGCCGGCGTCACCCAGACCGGGAACGATATAGCCACGCTCGTTGAGCTTCTCATCCACAGCGCCGGCGTAGATGTCCACATCGGGGTGCGCTTTCTGGATGCAGTCGATGCCCTCGGGCGCCGCCACCAGGACCATCAGCTTGATGTTCTTGCAGCCCCGCTTCTTCATCTCACTGATGGCAGCGGCAGCGGAACCGCCGGTGGCCAGCATGGGGTCCACGATCAGGATATCGCGGTCCGCAATATCCTGGGGCATCTTGCAGAAGTACACATGGGGCTCCAGGGTCTCTTCGTCGCGGAACATACCGATGTGACCCACACGGGCAGAGGGGATCATGCGCAGAACGCCGTCCACCAGGCCCAGGCCGGCACGGAGGATGGGCACCACGGCCATCTTCTTGCCGGACAGGGTGGGCATCTCGGCCTCACAGATGGGGGTCTCGATCTTTTTGGTGGTCAGGGGCAGGTCACGGGTGGCCTCGTAGGTAATGAGCATACCG
>JAQXJQ010000018.1 GCA_029009035.1 Oscillospiraceae bacterium
GTGGGACGCCATCTTCTCTGTCTGCCGCATCAACGGCGACGGCAAGGGGGTGGAGCGCTGGAAAGAGCACGTGGAGAACACCGCCCGCCGCTCCAAGCTGCTCAACGACTACAACTTCAAGACCCTGCACTACACCAACTCCCTGGGCACCGACCTCACCGTCACCCTGCCGGAGAACCATGTGTGGGCCGGCGGCGCTGAGGTCAGCGGCGACGAGGGCATCCCCTTTGTGGCCAACATCCCCACCGAGGAGATCTTCACCGCACCCCGCTGGGACGGGGTGAACGGCCGGGTGTATGCCGCCATGCCCCTGGCGCTGGACGGCAACCTGGTCAAGGACTTCTATCTGGACTTCGAGGGCGGCAGGATCGTGAACATCCACGCCGAGGAGGGCGAGGAGATCCTGCGCAACTCCATCGGCATGGACGAGGGCTCTGCCTATCTGGGCGAGGTGGCCCTGGTGCCCTACGACTCCCCCATCCGCAACACCGGCATCCTCTTCTTCAACACCCTGTTTGACGAGAATGCCTCCTGCCATCTGGCCTTCGGCGCCGCCTACCCCACCTGCATCAAGGGCGGCGAGAAGATGAATGAGGAGGAGCAGAAGGCGGCCGGACTCAACCAGTCCAACAACCATGTGGACTTCATGGTGGGTACCGCCGACCTGTCCATCGTGGGCACCACCCATGACGGGAAAGAGATCCCCGTGTTTGTGAACGGCAACTTCGCGTTTTAACGATATCAAGGAGGGCAAAGCAAATGGATTATAAGCAGACCTATGAGCACTGGCTCAATTCCCCCGCACTGTCTGAGGCCGAGAAGGCGGAGCTGACCGCCATCGCCGGCGACGAGAAGGAGATCGAGTCCCGTTTCTTCGACCAGTTGGCCTTCGGCACCGCCGGACTGCGGGGTACCATGGGCGTGGGACTGTACCGCATGAATGTTCACGTGATCCGCCACGCCACCCAGGCCTTTGCCGAGGTGGTGCTGGCCGAGGGCCCCGAGGCGGTGAAGCGGGGCGTGGCCGTGTGCTTCGACTGCCGCAACAACTCCGATGTGTTTGCCCGCGAGGCCGCCTGCGTCATGGCGGGCAACGGCATCAAGGCATACCTCTTCGAGTCCCTGCGTCCCACCCCCGAGCTGTCCTTCGCTGTGCGTGAGTACGGCTGCATCGCCGGCATCAATGTCACCGCCAGCCACAACCCCAAGGAGTACAACGGCTATAAGGTGTACTGGGAGGACGGCGCGCAGCTCCCCCCCGTCCATGCCGACGAGGTGGCCCGCAAGATGAAGGAGCTGGATGTGTTCGACTGCGTCAAGACCATGGACTACGACACCGCCGTGGCGGAGGGAAAGGTTACCCTCATGGGCGTCGAGACCGACGAGAAGTTCCTCTCCCATGTCATGGCGCAGGTCAATGACAAGGCCGTGGTGGAGAAGGTGGCCGACAGCTTCAAGATGGTCTTCACCCCCTTCCACGGCACCGGCTACAAGCTGATCCCCGAGGCGCTGAAGCGCCTGGGCATGAAGCACGTCATCTGCGTTCCCGAGCAGATGGTCATTGACGGGGACTTCCCCACCGTGGCCTCTCCCAACCCCGAGAATCCCGAGGGATTCTATCTGGCGGTGGACATCGCCAGGAAGGAGGGCGCCGACTTCATCCTGGGTTCCGATCCCGACGCTGACCGCGTGGGCATCATGGTCAACACCGGCAACGGCGAGTTCAAGGTCATCACCGGCAACCAGACCGGCGTTTTGATGGCCGACTACCTCATCGGCGCCATGAAGCGCGCCGGCAAGCTGCCCGCCAACGCCACCATCCTCAAGTCCCTGGTGTCCACCGAGATGGTGCGCAAGGTGGCGGAGGACAACGGCCTGAAGTGCTTCGATACCTTCACCGGCTTCAAGTTCCTGGCCCAGAAGAAGGACCAGCTGGAGGCCTCCGGCGAGGGCAACGTCATCATGTCCTTCGAGGAGTCCTACGGCTATATGCTGGGCGACTTCGTCCGCGACAAGGATGCCGTCACTGCCTCCCTCATCCTCACCGAGATGGCAGCATGGTATGCCGATCAGGGCATGACCCTCTATGACGCCCTGCTGGCCTGCTATGAGAAGTATGGCTATTACGGCGAGAAGACCCTGAACCTGGTGATGCCCGGCCTGGACGGCCTGAAGAAGATGGCCCAGCTCATGGCCGACCTGCGTGCCCAGCCTCCCGTGGAGATCGCCGGTGTGGCGGTCAGGGAGCAGAAGGACTACAAGGACGGCAGCGTGGTCTGTGTCAAGTGCGGCAAGAAGACCACCATGGAGCTCACCGGCTCCAACGTGCTGCGCTACGAGATGGAGGACGGCACCAGCCTCATCGTCCGTCCCTCCGGCACCGAGCCCAAGGTCAAGGTGTACATCCTCACCAGCGGCGCCACCCGCGGCGAGTGCGACGAAAAAGTGGCCAAGTATACCGCCTGGGCGGATACGCTCAAGGGCTAAACGGCTGCAATACATAAAAGAACCGCCGGAGCAGTGCTCCGGCGGTTCTTTTTTGAATTTAATTTGCCTTGATGTACTCGCCCATGATATAGCCGGTCTTGACTCCGCCGCTGCCCTGATAGGAGATGCGGTACCAGCCGCTGCCGGCATTCTCCAGCACGGTGACGGCGTTGCCGTTCTGGAGGCTGGCCAGGACATCGTAGGTGGTGCCGGGGCCGGAGCGGACGCGCAGGCCGCTGGAGGCGCCGGTGATCTTGCCTTCGGTCCCGGGCAGAAGGTCGTTGTAGTTGCCGTCGGGATCGGGCGTGCTCACGGAAGGCGCGTCGGGAGAGGTGCTCCCGCTGCGGCAGTAGACGGTGATGGTCACACTCTTGCCGCCGCCGCTGACGGTGACGATGGCGCGGTGGAGGGAGGCGGTGGCGTTCACATTGGTGATCTTGCCGTTCTGATCCACGGTGGCATAGTCCTCGTGGTCGATGCTCCAGGTGAGGGTGCCGCTCCAGTCCGCAGGCTCCATGGTAACGGTGGGAGTGTAGGACTCATTGGCCTTGAGGGTGAAGTCGGTCTTGTTGACCTCCAGCCGGGTCAGGGGAGGCTCCTCAGGCTCAGGCGAAGCGGTGGGCTCCTCGGTGGGCTGGTCGGTGGGCTCCTCGGTGGGCTGGTCCGTGGGATCCACAGGCATGGACTGGGAGGGAGAGGGGGAGGGCTTGGGATTGGGATTGGTGTGCAGCTTGGGGTACACCACCGTGAAGATGATGACCAGTGCCGCAATGATAATGGCCAGGGAGAGGATGAAGGTGATCAGGCGCATGGGGCTGATGGGAGGGGGCGGCGCGCTGCGGGAACCCCGTCCGCCCGAGGCCAGCCGCTTTCCGCCGCGGTTGGAGGGGTGGGAATTGTCCTCGTCGGGGGCGTCAAAATATGCCTGCCCGTCAAAACGGTAGCCGTCATCCTCATCGGAGCGCTCCACAGGGCGGGCGCCCGGTTTTTCGCCGCAGAAGGGACAGCGGCGGTAGGTAGGGCTGTAATCTTCTCCACAGACTTCGCAGTGGATGAGTTCGTCCGGTTTGCTTGTTCGTGCCATGGCGAGACCCCCCGAATAATATAAGTAATAATATAATACTACACGGAATGAGGGGTTCCGTCAATATTTTTATTATGTCTACCTGCAAAAATCCCCGCCTCCCCATTGACCATCGGCAGGGTTTTTCCTATAATGACCACAACGGACGAATAAAAAGGAGATGTGTTCCATGGCTCAACCGATGACGCCTGCTTCCGTACACAAACAGTATGACGAGGGGATGACCGCCTTCCGCCGCCAGATCAGCGATCCCGCGGCCCGTGTGGCTTTTGGGCTGGAGGCCGACGCCTTTATGCGCCAGTGCGCCTGCGGCGTGTGGCAGCACGACCAGGGCATGACCCCCCGCCATGTGGAGTTTTATAACGCCATCTATTCCAAGGGCAACCCGGTGCCCTCCGCCCTCTACTGGGAACTGGCCTCCTCCGTGGGCAATTATGAGGGCTTTGTGATGCCCAACTTCTTCCGCCGGCTGGTGAAGGCCGACCTGGAGAGCGGCAAGAGCCAGAGCCGCCGCTTTGTGGACACCTTTACCCTCCTGCTGCTGCTCTTTGCGGCGGTGGACGGCAAGGTGAGCGAGGCGGAGGCGGGCTTTGTGAATGCCTGCGCCGACTCCATGAGCCTGTACTGCGACAAGGCGGGGGTGTCCGGCGGCAAGACTCCGCTGGATGTGAACGACTTCGTCACCCGCCGGGAGGACGGCTCTCCCGTGCCCACGGGCAAGCCCGCGGACGAGAAGGCGGCGGAGAAAAAGGCGGAGGAGGAGCCTGCCCCCGAGCCGGAGAAGCTGGAGGATGTGCTGGCGGAGCTGGACGCCCTGTGCGGTCTGGAAAAGGTGAAGGAGGATGTGAAAAGCCTCATCAATCTGGTGAAGGTGCGCAAGCTCCGTGAGGAGGCGGGACTGCCCGTACCTCCCATGTCCCTGCACATGGTGTTCCTGGGCAATCCCGGCACCGGCAAGACCACGGTGGCCCGTCTGCTGGCCCGCATTTACCACTCCATCGGCGTGCTGAGCAAGGGGCAGCTGGTGGAGGTGGACCGCTCCGGCCTGGTGGCCGGGTTCGTGGGGCAGACCGCCCTCAAGACCCAGGGGGTCATCGAAAAGGCCCTGGGCGGCGTGCTGTTCATCGACGAGGCCTACGCCCTCACCAACCAGGACTCTCCCAACGATTTCGGCCAGGAGGCGGTGGAGGTCATTCTGAAGGGGATGGAGGATCACCGCAAGGACCTCATCGTCATCGTGGCGGGCTACACCGACCTGATGCAGAACTTTGTCCACTCCAACCCCGGTCTGGAGAGCCGGTTCAACAAATATTTCCTCTTTGAGGACTACACCGGTGAGCAGCTCCTGGAGATCTTCCGCTCCCAGTGCAAGCGCAACGGCTACACCATCGACGAGGAGACCGACAAGGCCGCCGCCGAGGCCTTCAAGCTCATGTATGAGCAGCGGGATGAGAACTTCGGCAACGCCCGTGATGTGCGCAACATCTTCGAGACCGCCATCGCCCGTCAGGCCAACCGGGTGGCGACCATGGAGAACCCCACCAAGGACGACCTGATGGCGCTGACAATGGAGGATCTGGATCTGAAGGAGCAGGAGGGCTGAAATATGTCCATTGAGCGGGTGAGAGATTATTTTGCCGGCCTTGGGTTGGCGGAGCGAATTCTGGAGTTTGATGTGTCCAGCGCCACCGTGGCGCTGGCGGCTCAGGCCCTGGTATGTGAGGAGAGCCGCATTGCCAAGACCCTGTCCTTCCGACAGGGCGACAAGGTGGCCCTCATTGTCTGCGCCGGGGATGTGAAGATCGACAACGGCAAATATAAGGCCGCCTTCGGGACCAAGGCCAAAATGCTGGCCTTTGAGGAGGCGGAGCCGCTCATCGGCCACGGCGTGGGCGGCGTATGTCCCTTTGCGGTGAATGAGGGCGTGGAGGTGTGGCTGGATGACTCGTTGAAGCGGTTCGACACCGTGTTTCCCGCCTGCGGCAGCTCCAACAGCGCCATTGAGCTGACCCCGGCGGAGCTGGAGCGGTACTCCGGCTGCCTGGGCTGGGTGGATGTGTGCAAGGGAGCGTAACGGCATGACCATCAGACACGCGAAGGCAGAGGATGTGGCCGCCATTGCGGCCATCGAGGCCGCCTCCTACCCCGCGGCGGAGGCGGCGGACGGGGAGAGCATTGCCCAAAGGGTGGCGGCCTTCCCGGAGTGCTTCTGGCTTCTGGAGGAGGAGGGGGAGCTGCGGGCCTTTATCAACGGCATGGCCACCGACATCCCTGACCTTGCCGACGAGATGTACCATCACGCGGAGATGCACGACCCCAAGGGAGACTGGCAGATGATCTTCTCGGTGGTCACCGCGCCCCAATACCGGGGGAGAGGATACGCCTCCCGGCTGATGGAGCGGGTCATCAGAGACTGCCGGGGCATACGAAAGGGCCTCGTGCTCACCTGCAAGGAGGAGAAGCTGGGCTTTTACAGCCGGTTCGGCTATGTGAACGAGGGGCTGTCCCCCTCCGATCACGGCGGAGCCAGATGGTATCAGATGCGGATCATTTATCCGGAACAGACTTGAACCAAAAAAGTCCTGCCTGTGGAAACAGGCAGGACTTGAGACTGTCGAAAAAGCCGGATTTACATACACGAAGTGCAAGAGCCTCGCAGAGTTCCGTCATCCGCAGATGACGGAATAAAGTGAAATCCGTTTTTTCTGAGGACATGTGCCTCAGAAAAAACACTTCTCAGTTCGCAAGCGTGCGAGCACAGCGAGTGCGCAGAAGCG
>JAQXJQ010000019.1 GCA_029009035.1 Oscillospiraceae bacterium
TGCCCGACTGCTTCCGCTTTGTGAAGGGTGTGGTGGACTCCCCCGACATCTCTCTGAACATCTCCCGTGAGATGCTCCAGCACACCCGCCAGCTGAAGGTCATCGCCAACGCCCTGGAGAAGAAGATCAAGAACGAGCTGGCCAAGCTGATGAAGGACGACCGCGAGACCTATGAGAAGTTCTGGAACGCCTTCGGCCGCCAGCTGAAGTACGGCGTGGTGGAGCAGTACGGCGCCAAGAAGGAGCTGCTGCGCGACCTGCTGCTGTTCACCTCCTCCAAGGAGGGCAAGCTCACCTCTCTGGCCGAGTATGTGGAGCGTATGAGCGAGGGTCAGGAGTATATCTACTATGTCTCCGCCGACTCCGCCGATCAGGCTCTGCGCCTGCCTCAGGCCGAGCGGGTGTCCGACAAGGGCTACGAGATCCTCTGCCTCACCGCCGAGGAGGACCAGTTCGTCATCCAGGCGCTGGAGGAGTTTGGCGGCAAGAAGCTGAAGTCCGTCTCCGACCCCGACGCCCTCCCCGAGTCCGACGAGGAGAAGGCGGAGCAGGAGAAGCAGGCCGAGGAGTATAAGCCCGTGCTGGACTTCGTGAAGGAGACACTGGGGGACAAGATCCACGACGCCCGCCTCTCCAAGATCCTGAAGTCCGCCCCCGTGTGCATGACCGCCGACGGCCCCATGACCCTGGAGATGGAGAAGTATTTCTCCCGGGTGGGCGACCCCATGGGCGCCGGCATGAAGGCCCAGAAGGTGCTGGAGCTCAACGCCGCCTCCGCCCCCTTCGCCGCGCTGAAGTCCGCCCTGGACGCCGGCGACAGGGACAAAGCCGCAAAGTTTGTGAACATCCTCTATCATCAGGCTCTGCTCATCGCCGGTCTGCCCATCGAGGACGCCTCCGCCTATACCGAGCTGGTCTGTTCCCTCATGAACTGATATAAAAAACAAGGAACACGGCGAACCACCGTGTTCCTTGTTTTCATTTGCGCTTTTCGTCCCCGTTCTCCACTTCCTCCACCGCAGCGCGCACCGCCGCGATGACAAAGGCAGAAAAGGTACAATCTCTGCCCCGGATCAGGTTTTCCACCGTTTCGATCAAATCGTTGGGAAACCGGATGGTCTTGTTGGTGGTGGGAGGGACCGATGGAATTTTGAACGACATAGCTCCACCCCGCATTGCGTTTGTATTACAGATACAGTTTAGCCGCCCCTTAGTCGGAATTATGCATTGCATTTGTAATGCATATCGGTTATGATGTATCTGAGGTGACAGCAATGCCGGACTATCAGGAAATGTATTTAAAACTGTTTCGGGCAACGGAAGACGCCATTGACCGATTGATCGCAGCCCAGCGGGAATGTGAGGAGCTCTATCTCTCAAGTTCCGAGCCAAAGCTCACCCCCCTCTCTCCGGATGAGGGGCGTGAAGAACAGAGCGGAGAGGGTCAACCGTCAATTTGACTTTAGGCGCAAACCATGGTACTATTCTTCCAACAGAAAAAAGGAGGCTCTGCCATGCTCAAAAACGCACCCCTTGAGGCCATGAAAAAGGTCAGGCGCTGGTTTTCTATGGCCGTGCTGGCATATCTGGCGGTATTCAATCTGCTGCTCCTGCTCCGGGTCGTCTCCACCGGCGGCAACGCCATCCCCATGCATATGCTGGTGGTGGTGCTGATCCAGCTGGTGCTCTCCCTGCTGCCCGCCTCTCTCGCCCAGCGGAAGAAGTATCTGGGCGTGCTGGTCCTTTACCTGCTGGCGGCCCTGGTTTCCATGGGCGTGCTGAACATCCAGTCCAACACCTGGTATTATGTCCTCTTCGTGATCTACGCCGCCGGTTCCAGCCTCTACACCCTCTTCGCCCGGGACAAGGAACCCGCCGACGAGTCCGGGGATGCCGGGGATGCCGGAGAGTCCGACGGCAACTCTTGACAAATCCGCCCGCTCCCTCTATACTATGCGATAACCGGCTTTGATGGGAAGGAGTACACGCTCCCCCGGGGTACAGAGAGGCGCCGCTCGGTGCAAGGCGCTCCCCGACGGTGTGGAAGGTCGTCCCGGAGCTTCGCTTTTGAACGCAAGTAGAAAGCGGCGGGTTCTCCCGTTACAGAGACAAGAGTGGTTCTTTCAAGAACAATTCAGGTGGTACCACGGTCAATTTTTGATCGCCCTGAGCAACCATGCTCGGGGCGATTTTTTTGCCCCGAAATCGAAAAGGAGTGTTTCCAATGAAGAAAGAGCTTCCCAAGGTCTACGAGCCTCAGGAGGTGGAGCGCCGCATCTACGAGATGTGGGAACAGAACGGCTGCTTCAAGGGTCACCGCGATCCCGACAAGAAGCCCTTTACCATCGTCATGCCGCCCCCCAATGTCACAGGTCAGCTCCACATGGGTCACGCCATGGACTGCACCCTGCAGGACATTCTCATCCGCTTCAAGCGGATGCAGGGCTACGCCGCTCTGTGGGTGCCCGGCACCGACCACGCCGGCATCGCCACCCAGATCAAGGTGGAGGAGGAGCTGCGCACCAAGGAGGGCCTTTCCCGCCATGATCTGGGCCGGGAAAAGTTCCTTGAGCGGGTGTGGGACTGGAAAAACAAATTCGGTGACCGCATCGTGCAGCAGCAGAAGAAGATGGGCGCCTCCTGCGACTGGGACCGCGCCCGCTTCACCATGGACGAGGGCTGCTCCAAGGCCGTGCGCGAGGTCTTCGTCTCCCTCTATGAAAAGGGCCTCATCTACAAGGGCAGCCGCATCGTCAACTGGTGCCCCCACTGCGTCACCGCCCTTTCCGACGCCGAGGTGGAGTACAAGGACAAGCCCGGCAACCTGTGGCATCTGAAGTACCCCATCGTGGGCGAAGAGGGCCGCTACGTCATCGTGGCCACCACCCGTCCCGAGACCATGCTGGGCGACTCCGGCGTGGCCGTCAACCCCAATGACGAGCGCTACAAGGACATCGTGGGCAAGAAGTGCCTGCTGCCCCTCATGGACCGGGAGATCCCCATTGTGGCCGACGAGTATGTGGATCTGGAATTCGGCACCGGCTGCGTGAAGATGACTCCCGCCCACGACCCCAACGACTTCGAGGTGGGCCTGCGCCACAATCTGGAGTGCATCCGGGTGCTGGACGACAACGGC